>CALVVC010000006.1 GCA_944363755.1 uncultured Bacilli bacterium | reverse complement strand
CCTTCTATTGCATATATCAAATCTACATTTATATTATTAATACCAAATCTTTTTAAATCATTAATACATCTAACTACTTGATCTTTATTAGTCTTTCTATCAAGTATATCTTGTAACTTATCATTAATAGTCTCAATTCCAAGACTAACTCTATTTATATTATATTTTTTTAATAATTTAATCTTATCTAAAGATAAACTATCAGGATTACATTCTATAGTAATTTCACAATCTTTACTAAGATTAAAGACACTAATAATATTAAATAGTTTTTCTAATTCATCAAGACTAAGACTACTAGGAGTACCTCCTCCTATATATAAAGATGTTATTACTTCCCCTTTATAAATAGATTTTATTTCTTTATTAAGAGCATCTAAATATTTATTAACATATTCTCTATTATAAAAAACCTTACAAAAATCACAATAAGAACAGATATAATTACAAAAAGGAATATGTATATACACTGCATCTACTTTAGACATAAACTTCACCTAATATTCTTTATATTAATTCTTCATTATTAGTAAGTTTTACACTAACAAGTTTAGATACACCAGACTCTTGCATAGTAATACCATATAAAGTATCTGCATACTCCATAGTCTTTTTCTTATGAGTAATTATTAAAAACTGAGTTTTATTTTTATAATTAGATAAATACTTACCAAACTCCATAACATTCGCTTCATCTAAAGCTGCTTCAACTTCATCAAAGATACAAAATGGTACTGTTCTTACATTAATAATTGCAAATAATAAACTAATAGCAGTTAGAGTTTTTTCTCCTCCTGATAATAAACTAATAGTAGTTAATTTCTTACCTGGAGGACAAGCATCTATTTCTATTCCTGTAGTTAATATATCATTACTTGTTAATTTTAAATCAGCTTCCCCACCATGGAATAAGGCTTTAAAGACTTTTTTAAATTCTTTTCTTATAAGTTCAAAAGTCTTTAAAAACTCTTCTTTCATTACTTCATCCATCTCATTCATAATCTCCATAAGTGTTGCAATAGCTTTAGTTAAATCTTCTTTTTGATGTAATAAAAACATATATCTAGTATTAACTCTTTCATACTCTTCTATCGCCGCTAAATTAACCATACCAAGGCTCTTAATCTTAGCTTTATAATTACTAACTTTACTTCTAGCATCTTTTTCTTCTATATCTAATTCATAATCACGTCTAGCCTTCTCATAAGTAATAGAATACTCACTATTTAAAGTATTTAATAAGTTATCTAACTTAATATCTATCTCTTTAATTTTTATCTCTAAACCATTTCTTTTCTCTTCATTTTTTCTAATTAAATTATTTTTATATTTATTCTTTTCTTCATCACTTTCAATTTCTTCTTTTAAAGTTTTAATATCCCTCTTAAGGTTATTTACTTTAAGTTCTAACTTTTCTTTAAAACTACCTAAATCATAGAATCTATTAATTAAATCTTCTTCTTTAGTATCTAAAGCATTCTCATTACTAGATAGATTATCTATATTATCACTAATATTACTAAGTATATCTTTATTATTAAGTAAAGTATGATTTTTATTAGTAACACTATCTATTAATAGTTTTAAATCTTTTTCTTTTAAATATATTTTATCTTCTAATTTTCTAATATTATCTTTAGTATCATTAATATCAAGAGTAATCTTCTTATTAGATTCTTCTAGACTATTAATTATATTATTAAAATTAATAATCTCTTGATCAATCATAACATTACTTCTACCTTTATAGTTAGCTCCACCTGTTAGTGAACCTCCTACATTTATTACATCTCCTGCTAGAGTTATTACTTTATAACGTCTATCTATCTTTTTACTTATTTTTAAAGCCGTATCTAAGTCTTCTGCTATAATTACAAGTCCTAATTGATTATAGATAATATTTTTATATTCTTTATCAGTTGTAACTAAGTCTGCTAAAACCCCAATATATCCATCTAGTCCTTCTAATAGATGGATAGTATTATCATCTATATATCTTTTTTTAATAACATTTATAGGAAAGAAAGTAGCTCTTCCTAGATTATTATTTTTTAAATATCTAATTGCCTCCTTAGCACAGTTTTCATCTTTAACTATAACAAAGTTTTTACTACTAGTAATTGCAACTTCTAAACATCTTGTATATTCTTCTTTAGTCTTAATAACATTACCTATAATATCATATATACCTTGTAAATTATCATCATTAAGTATTTTCTTAATAGCATTGGGTAAGTTATTACCACGTTCTTTTTCTAATCTTAACAACTCTATTTTATGTTTATTAGTTAATATATCTCTATCTTGCTTACTTAGTGTTTGTTCATAATCTTTTAAAGTTAATTTTAATCCCTTAAGATTATTCTTACTAGTATTAATATCATCATTCATATTAGTAATATCATTATTTATAATACTAATCTCTTGTTCTAAAACACTAATATCTTTACTAATTTTAGCTTTCTCATCTACTAAAGCACTTAACTCTTCTTCACTCTTACTTAATTTTTTATTTTTTCTTTGTTCTTTTAATATATTAAGTTGAAGATTTATCTTACCTATTTCTTCTGTTTTATTAAGTAGTTCTTTTTGAGTATATTCTAAATCTTTTTCTAAATTAAGTAAGTCTGTTTTCTTCTTTAAAAAGATACTACTATCTTTATTTATAGTACTCTCTAAGTCAATGATTTCTCTTTCTACTGTTTCTTTTTCTTTCTTTAATATCTCTAAATTAGTAGATAAATTATAAATATCATAAGAAATTAATGCTATTTCAAGATTTTCTAATTCTTCTTTAAGCGTTTTATACTCTCTTGCTTTTTCACTTTGTAATTTTAAAGGCTCTACTTGTACTTCTAATTCATTTATTATATCTTCTACTCTCTCTAAAGCATTATTTGTTTTATCTAGTTTTCTTAAAGCTTCTTCCTTACGTTTTTTATATTTTAAAATACCTGCTGCTTCTTCAAATACTACTCTTCTATCATCATTACTTTCACTTATTATTTTAGAAACTTCTCCTTGAGAAATAATATTAAAGGATTCTTTCCCGACTCCACTATCTAAGAATAAATTAACTATATCTTTTAATCTACATTTATTATTATTAATAAAGTATTCATTTTCTCCACTACGATAGACTCTTCTTTTAATACTAACTTCACTGTAATCTGTTTTTAAGTAATGATCATTATTATCAAAGATAAGTTCAACACTAGCGACATTTTTAGCTTTCCTAGAGGTACTTCCTGTAAAAATAACATCACTCATACCTCCATCACCACGTAAAGCTTTAACTGATTGTTCTCCTAATACCCAACGAACGGCATCGACAATATTACTCTTACCACTACCATTAGGACCTACTATACAAGTAACTTCATCATCCAATTTTATTTCCATTTTATCGGCAAAAGATTTAAAACCATTTGTTACAATTTCTTTCAAGTACATTTAAAACACCTCCGTTGGACTTCCTTATCATTCTTTATCATTTTATCAGAAATTAAGGTTTTAGACAAGAACTAGAATTTTTAATAGTTAAGGCCTTTTAAAATTCACTTTGACTTTTTAGATTAGCTAGCTCTATTAAGTAACTATTATCTATACTATCTTTTGTTTCAAAAACATAAGTATAACTAGTTAAATCATCCTTATAAGGCTCTATAAGACTATTAATATCACTTATATCATAATCATTATTATCTTCTAATAAATCAACTACTAAGTTTTTATTATTAACTAAATCAGTATAACTACCAAAATAAAATGAAGTATTAGGATAAGCGAAAGCTTTCTTTAAGGTAATAGAATAAATTAACTTATCATCATCTACTCCTCTTTCTCCTTCTACGTAATAATTTTCTATTAATAAAGGAGTATAAGCACTATGAGCATGATAATCATTATCTGCTTTATACATCTTAGTATTACTATCATAGATTAGATAATCTCCATCATTTAAAAAACAAGTTGAATTAACAGGATGGAAAGTTATATTAGGACCAAAATATTTTTTTAAGATATAATTAACTCTATCTAAACTAACCCCTTTATTAAAATCTAAATCAAGACTATTTTTAATATCAATAGGTAATCTATCTATAAAGTTAATCTTTTCTATATCAGTTAAAGTCTTTATATCTTTAGTACCATCAAAAGTAATTATATAACTATCATAGATATTAACTAGTTTTAATAAAGATGTAATCTCTTTAGTAGAAAGAGTTTTACTATCTTCATTAAGACTCTTACTATTATTATCTTTTAGATTAATATTAACTATGAATATAATAGATGTTACTATTATGAGAGTTATTAAGGCAATAAATAACATACCTACTCTTTTTACATTTTCCATAAGCATAGATTCCTTTCTTACTTAGAGTATAATAGAAGATATAAAATTATTCAAAAGAAAAGAAAAAAAGATATGTAAATTTACACATCTTAAGGATTTAATCTATTAGGTCCTCTAAATAATAACATAGATTCTTTAATACTAGGAAGTCCTAATACTAACATAGTAAGTCTATCTACTCCTATCCCAAAACCACCATGAGGAGGGCAACCATATTTAAAGAATTCTAAGTAAAATTCTACATCTTTATCTAATCCTTTTTCTTTCGCTTGTTTAACTAAAACATCATATCTATGTTCTCTTTCTGCCCCAGTAGTTATTTCAACACCACGATAAATTAAATCATAACCTTCTGGAACATCATTTTTACGCATATGATAGAAAGCACGTTTTTCTTTAGGGAAATCTGTAACAAAGATAAACTCACTATTAAATTCATCCATAGCATAACGATAACTTAATCTCTCTGCTTCTGTAGTTAAATCATTTTTTAGAGATTCATCTACTTTATAGTCGTATCTTTTTTCAAGTTCATCATATAAATCACTTAATTTTACTCTTGGAAACTTTCCTTTAGGAACAACTATTTCTTTACCATAAAGATTTTTAACTAAATCATTATATTTATCATGTAACTTTTCTAAAGTATAAGTTAATAACTCTTCTTCTAAGTCCATAACATCACGATATGAATCAATATAGGCAAATTCAACATCAAAGCCAGTAAACTCAGTTGTATGACGAGATGTATTAGAGTTTTCGGCACGAAAGACAGGAGCAACCTCAAAGACTTTATCATAACCACTGGCAATAGCCATTTGTTTATAAAATTGAGGTGACTGTGCAAGATATGCTAAACGATCAAAATATTTTACTTCAAATACCTCTGAACCACTTTCTGAGGCTGCACCAATTAATTTAGGAGTATGTATTTCTGTAAAGTCTTTTGAATACATAAACTCTCTCATAAACCTTGTCATATCACTTTGAATTTTAAAGATATTAAAATTATATTCATTCCTTAAATCTAACCATCTATAATCTAATCTTTGATCTAGTAGTTGAGCTTCTTTATCATGAATATTAATAGGAAGTTCAGCATCACTTATACTAGTTATTTCTATTTTACTTGGAATAAACTCCATTCCTCTTAATCTAACATTTTCATTTTTCTTTAAAGTTCCCGTTACTTTAATAGTAGATTCAACTGTTAAGTTATTAACTAGCTCTACCATCTCTTTATTATTTTCATCACTTTTTTCAATAGTTACTTGTACTTTATCAGTAGAATCTCTAAGAACTAAAAATTGTATCCATTTTATATTTCTAATATTTTCAACAAAACCACTTAATTCTATTTCTTTATCAAAATAATTTTCTAAGTCCTTAAAAAATATTTTATTCATTAACTACACCTCTTCTTCATGATTATGACAAGTACACTCTTCATCTATTGGTAAATTATCATCACTTATATGTTCATCAAAGTAATAAATGATATATTCCATCATAATCTTTTCTTCTTCTTTAGTCTTATTATTTTTTATAGTAACTAATCCTTCATTTAAATCATCACTATTTAGTAGTATTAGATATTTACTATTAAAGTAATCTGCTCTTTTAAACTGACTCTTTAAACTTCTATTAGTATACTCTGTTTCTACTACAAAGCCACTCATTCTAAGTTCATTGGCAAGATAAATTGCATTTTTCTTTTCATCATCATTAACATACATAATAAAGGCATCTATATCACTTCTTATATTAGTAGTTAATTCTTTTTCCATTATAATATCAACTAATCTATCTAATCCCTCTGCAAAACCTACACATGCTGTTTCTGGGCCATCTAGAGCACTTACTAAGTTATCATAACGTCCCCCTGCTCCTATAGCAAGATTACCATCACCACACATTAATTCAAAGACAGTATGATTATAATAGTCAAGTCCTCTTACTATTTTAGGATCTACTACATATTTAACTTCTAATATATCAAGATATTCACACACTTTTAAAAAGTGTTCTTTACTCTCTTCATTTAGATAATCAAGTATATTAGGAGCATCTTTAAAGTAGTCTTTATTACTATCTACTTTACAGTCTATAATCCTTAAAGGATTCTTATCAAACCTTTCCTTACAATCACTGCATAAATCGTCTAAATGAGGTTTAAAATAGTCTTTTAAGGCTTCTCTATATTTATCACGAGACTCTTTATCTCCTAAACTATTAATATGAACTACTGTATCAGTTAATCCTAACATTTTATTTATATTATAAGCAAGAGATATAACTTCAGCATCAGTAATTGGATCACTACTACCTAAAACCTCTACCCCATATTGACTAAGTTCTCTAAGTCTTCCTTTTTGAGGTCTTTCATATCTATACATTGTACCACTATAATAAACTTTTAAAGGTAAGTTATGAGTCCCATACATTTTATTTTCAATATAACTTCTAACTACCCCTGCTGTTCCTTCAGGTCTTAAAGTAATAGATCTATCTCCTCTATCTTTAAAATCATATGTTTCTTTAGTAACTATATCAGTAGAATCTCCTATTCCTCTATGAAATAATTCACTTGCTTCAAAGATAGGTGTTCTTATATAATTATAGTTATATTTTTCCATGCATGAGTCAATTACTTCTTCTACATATTTCCAAACCCTTGCTCTTTTATCAGTCAAATCTACAGTTCCTTTTGGTTTACTAATCATAATTATCCCTTTCTTTCTATGCTTTATTATACAGTAATTTTCTATACTTTAAAAGACTAAACCTTGATTTTTCTTTAATTTTGTGGTATTTTATATAGTACTTTTAGAAAGGGGCTTGTTATGAATATAAGTTTTAGAGAATCATGTTTTATTAAGAAATTACCTAATATGGAAGGAGCTTTTGGTTATCTTGCCACTCATAAAACTCTTCCTAATGGGTTAGTTATAAAAGTTATAAATAATCTAAATTTAGAAAAAGAATCTACAATAGAAGAGTTATTAAAAAGTAAGGCAATTAAAAATAGTGGTTATCCTCTAGAAGAATATAGAGAAGATGGTAAACTACAAGGCTTTATTATGCCATTTTTTAATAAAGCCTATACTTTTGATTACGTTATTAATAGAGAAATGTTTACACATGAAGAAAGATTAAAAGCAGCGATAGACTGCACTATACAATTAAAACAATTTCATGAAAAAGGATACTTCTTAAACGATATTGCCCTATCTAACCAACTTATTGATAAAAAAGGGGGACATTTAATAGACTTTGATGCAGCATCTAAAAGTAACTCTAAGAAAACAGAAAGCCATTATAATCTTACTTTAAATGGAAGAAAACTAAATCCAAGTTATAATACTGATAAAATTAGACAAGCTTTAACTAACTTATCACTAATTTATAAAATTAATTTTGAAGAAGTTATAAAAGATAGAACTGATGATATTAATAGTTTATTTAGTCTATTTAAAGATAATAAAGAGATATTTAATCTATTATATAGTTACCTTTATAGTTACCTTAGTAGTGATAGTTCTAAACCATATTTTGATATATTAAAAGATAATTTAAAAGATGAAGAGAAAGTAATGTTTGAAAGTGCTAAAATATATAGAAAAACTAATAATTTAGTTTAATCCAAAATAAAAAGTCATCTAAACTCTTCTTTTTTGTTTATTTGGGCGACTTTTAAAACAAAATAAGATGGTAAAGAGAGTCAGATGACTTAGGAAATTTCTTTCCTAATACAAATATATAACAAAACTTCAAAAGTTACAAGTACGAGTTTTCGTAAATGCTCTAAAACCCTTTAATATCAACAAAAATTTATTATATTTTTTTACAAATCTATTATTTCTTTTAATATTTTACTAATTTTTACTACTCTTAAATCATTTCTATTATATAATATTTCTTCTACTCTTCTAGATTTATCACTAGTATTATCTAGATAATCATAATCAAAGTTATTAATTGTATCTAATAATATTTTTTCATTATCTAAAAGATCTTTTATTATATCTTTAATATTTATACTATCTATAGATAAGAAAGACTCTATAAAATCACTATTATCTTTCTGATATAAATATCTCTTAAAGATATTTTCGAGCAATAATTTTAAATAATTATCTCTATTAACACCACTTGCTAAGTCTCTAGCTTTATACTTAGATGTAAACTTTAAAGTATTACCTGTTTTTAAATAATCTATAACTGCATAATCTCCCTGTCCTTTCTTATAGACTTTATCACATATAACAATAGAAGTATGAAGGTCTAATACAGTATTTATATCTTTAAATAAAGGATTATCATCTCTTGTAATAGTTACATTTATTTTAGGACTACTAGAAAGAAGTTCTAATTCATTAATCCTATCTTTTAAGTAATCTTTAATCTTTAAATAGTTAGTCTTAATACTATTTGTTACATTTATATCTTTAGAGATTATATCTTCTTTTTTAAGATTAGGTTTTATATTATTAGATATATAATTACTAGTTAATAGATTATTTATTATATCTTCATCATATAAAGTCTTTAAGATACTTTTAGTAGTAAAAGAACTTTTTACATTAGGATTTAATAATACTTCTATAATAAGACGTTTTACTTCTTGTAATTTAGAATCTTTCTCTTCTTTATAATTAAAATAATCTTCTACTTTTATATCATTATAAGTAACATTAGGGTATTTATTACATGGTTTATGATTTACTATAAGAGATATATCATCAATAAAATCTAATTGAATTTTAATATTATTCTCTAACTCTTGTAATCTAGTTTTATATTTTAAGATTATCTCATCTATTTCTTTAGTTATATTAGTTTTATAACTCTTTTCAATATATCTCATATATTCATTTATATCATAATAAATACCTGCATTTTTAATAATTAATTTACATGTTTCTATTATATTATCTTTAGATAAAACTAAATTAGGTAAGTTAGTAAAACTTTGATTAAGGACTTCTATTTCTCTTTTATCTTTAATAATAGCATAATACTTACTATTATCTTCTATAGTATATAAAGCATAAACTAAGTTATTATTATTTATAAAAGTAGAATCTATTATTTGATCATTTATTTTTTCAAACAATAAAAAGACCCTTTCATTATAATTATCTTTTACTTTAAAATTATCTATTTTTGTATTATTAACTATAGAATCTGTTTTTAGAATAAAAGTTTTTAAAGAATCTATATTTTCTTTATTAATAGAATTATAAAGTATCATAAGTTCATCTTTAATACTATTAGAAATATCTATAGAATTTAACTTATTAATATTATCATTAGCTCTCATAATTAAATTATTATAATCTTTTACATTATCTTCTATATTTATATTATTATAAATATTATCATTTATATCTTTATATGCTTTATTTAAAGTATTGTAAATAATGTTAAGAGAAACTAATCTTTTATTAGCATCAATCTCTTTTTCTAACATTTTTTTCTTATTAGTCATCTCTTTTATTATATTATTATTCTTATTTAAACTATCTGTTGTAATAGTATCTTGAATTCTAACTAATAATTGATTGTAATGACCTAATAATTGGTCAATTAAAGTAGACTTAACAAATATTTCTTCTTCAATTAACATTTTATCAGTATCTTTTATAAAGTCCTTTATTTCAGCGATATTATCGTTTAATAAAGGTAATAAATCAAAGTTCTTCATAATATCATCCCTTTTATTCTAATATAGTTAAATTATAACAAAGAAAAAAGAAATAGTAAAACTATTTTGTTAAACTATTTCCTTCTACCATTTCACTATTATTTATAACTTCTGTATTATATTGAAAAGTATTAGCATCATAAACTATAGAAACATCATTTCCTTCTGCCATAACATCAATCGCTTGATCAACAGCAGTTTCTAAATCAGTATTATTATTTTCTACTGTATTAGAAAAATCTTCTTTAGAATCAGTTTCTTCTTGATAAACAGGTACAGTATCTGTTGTTTCCTCTTCATAAACTTCTGTTACTTGTTCATTATTAGTAGTAGAACTTTCTTGATTAATCATCTCTTCTTCACTACTAACATAATTACCATCTGCAGCAGTTTCATTTGGATCAGGTAATTCTTCATAAGTTATCTCATAATCAGAAGAATTATCTGTATCATAATTTATATCATATGTATAATCATTATCTACAGCATTATCGTTTTCATATCCTTCATCAAAAATTATATCATCCTTTGTTATTTCATCTTCATCATCTACACTTACATCAATCTCTTCAGTATAATTTTCATCTAATGAAGGATTATTATCAACAACAGGAACTTCCTCTTCACTTACATTTTGATATTTATCTTCCTCTTGTTCATTATCACTTGTAGAGCCACTATCTTGATTATTAGAATTATCAAGACTAACATTAGGATCTTGAAATTCATTTAAGTTTTCATTAACAGATCCTTCTGTTGTAGTAGAACTAGAACTATTATTAGAGTTAGAAGGAGATGATTGATTATTACTTGAACTACTATTAAAAGAAGGTAGTGATTGATTATTACTTAAACTATTATTAGAATTAGAAGAAGATTGATTACTACTAGTACTATATGTTTCAGTATTAGAAACTTCTTTCTCTTTAGTTTCTTCCTTTTCTATGTTTTTAACACTCTCATCAACTATTTTAGGAATAACCCCAATAACACTATCAGTTACATCTTTAATAGTATCATCATCTAAAGTATCATCATTATCAGTAGTATCATCTACTGTTGCATTCTTACTATTATTTGCAGTAGGACCACTACATCTATTTAGTGAACAAGAGAATATTGAAACAGCAGATAATGCTGCTACTGCCCCAATTACAAATCTCTTAATCTTCTTATTAACCCATAAATTTTTAATTTTAGTTCCAATTTCTAAATTAGATATTTTATTTTTAATTCTATCTAAGATACCTTCTTTTTCTTCTTTAACTACTTTCTCTTTAGCTTCATTAAATTTATCATCTTCTATTACCTCATTAGGATTAGCTCTTTTAACTCTTTCTAAAACTTCTTTAGTATCCTTACAATTTAAATTAAAACTATCAGGATAATCATTAATAATATTTTTAAAGTTATCTTTATTATATTTATTACTATTACAAAACTTAGCTGCTACTTCAAGTGCTTCATTATAATCACTAGTAAAGTTATAATATAACTTACCTTTTGGAGATTTTGTAATATAAACATATAAATCATTACCTTTAGAATCTTTACATCTATAAAACCCAATTATTACACTACTTAACATAAATATTACCTCCTATCTTGTATTACCAGTATATATATACCCTTGATTTAATAAATTAGCATCATTATAAGTACTCCACTTAATATCTGTAGACCCACTACTTAATAGTCTTCTAGTTCTAGTACTATAATAATGTACTGTAGCATAAACTTCTTTACCATTAGCAGTACCTATTTTTTCTTTTCTTGAATAAAGTTGAATTTCCTTCAAACAATTAACATCATAAAGATTACATTTAATAGCACTATATCTATTACTATTACGAGCCCAACTACTCCAACTAGACCAAGCTGAAAAAGTTGGATTAACTACTTTTTTATATTCATACATAGTAACTTTTTGATTTGAATTAGTACTTTCTTGTTGATTATTAACTATATTATTAGAACTACTACTAAAATTACTATTAGTAGAATTATTTTTATTATTAACACTCTCATTATTAGTATCTTCTGTAATATCTACTTTCTTAGTAACTTCACTCTTTTTAGTTTCCTTCTTATCTTTTTCTTTACTACTATCCTTCTTACAAATAGTCTTATCACAATAACTATATTCCCCTACTTTTTGTAAGGAATAATCTTCTTTTAAAGAACATTTTAAATTTACTCTTAAAGTATAATCATCATCATTCTTAGTAAGTCTAATATAACTATTATTAACATCACAAGCCTTACCATCAGCATCAGTAAATGCTTCTAAAAGATTAGAGTTAACCATCTCTCTTAAAGTTAATTCCTTATTTTCTCCCACTTCTTTAGGCAATCTATCTTTATTAAAATAATTAAAAGCAGCATCTTCCATTAATTCTAGATTTGCACTAAATACTTTATCATAATTAGAACTAGATTTTTTATTACTACTAATTGGATTAGTTAATTTAGTAATAACAAAAATAATTAATATTATAAAGATTATAACTATTATTGCTTTTAGTAAAATATCACGAAGTGGAAATCTTCCTCTTTCATTTTCTTCTGTATACATAACTTAATCCCCCTTTTCTTAAGTCTTGGCATATTATAACACAAAACTAATTTATTGTCAAATTTAACCGTACTAACGTACATCCTGGGTTCATAAAATCCAACTTATATTCTAATACATATTTATTATTTTTTAAACACTCAAATACAGCTTTTCTTAATATTCCTTCACCAATACCATGTATAATAACTATATTTTCATATTTTAATTTATAACAATCTAAAATAAATTCTCTAACTTTAAAAACAGCATATTCTCTATCCATACCATGTAAATCTATTTTAGGATAACTAGATAGTATCAATAAGATTCCTTCTTTCTAAAACAGCATCAAGTTTAGGCATAGAAAAGCGACCTCCTACCCTAAGAGTTGATAAAGCACCCGTAAGATTAGATAATTTACAGGTATCTTCAAGAGAATAACCATGAGTTATAAAATAAGTAAATGCCCCATGAAAAATATCTCCTGCCCCAGTAGTATCTACTGATTTAACTTTAATACTAGGTATTAGTTTATAATTATCACCTATTTTAGTAAAACATCCCTTATCCTCTAGAGTAATAACAACTGTATTATTAAAATCTTTAACTAATTTCTCATGGATTTTAATAAGACTATCTATACTACCATCATAAGAAAGTTTAGTATAATCAAGAGCAAAGTTTTTAGAACAAATAAGATAATCTACCAAAGGACATAAATTAACTGTACTAGGCTTAAAACTACCAGCATCTATTATTTTAATAGCAGATTTATTATTAAGAAGAACTTCCTTACTAATCTTTTCTTCTTCACCATCTACTAATATAACATCATATTTATTATTATTAGAAATACTACATTTAGGAAAGTTTTCATCTTGACTAGTTAATATCGTTCTACTAGCATTATTAGAATTAGCAAGAATAATACTAAGATTAGTACTAAAATTATCAACTAATTCTAAATAAGTAGTATCAACACCTATCATTTTAAACTCAGCTTTAATCATCTTACCATAATAATCATTACCTGCAACTCCTTGAAAAGACACATCACATCCCCAAAGTGCTAATAAGTACCCTGCATTACTAGCAGGTCCTCCTCCACAATCTATATGACTACCTACTCTTTGTTTAGTATTTTCAATAGGATATTGATCTACTCTAAAAGTAACATCATAAGATGCGTGCCCAATCGCTAAATATTTCATTATAAGTATCATTCCTTTCAATTTATTGAAAAACAAATATATCAATGTTTAAGATTAGTCATCATTACTAGTATAACAAGATTTTTAAAAAAAATATATAAAAACAAAAGCTTAAAGTGTAAATATCTGTTATACTTATTATGTAAGGCGGTGTATTATGAAGAAAAAAACAAAACTAACAAAAAAACAAATAATTATATTAATAATAATAACTATAATATTAGGAACTATCTGTTATTTTTTATCAGTAGAAATTACTAAATCAATAATAGATCATAAAACAATAGAAGAAAAGATGAAAAGTGAAGATTTTAAAGATTTAAGAAAGTTAGAAACTATCAGTAATATAAATCTTTTAAATCTAGTAAATAATTATAATGATATAAGTAGTGAAGATATAAATATTCTATTAATAGAAAACAATAAGATAAAAATAAATGATATAGAAATAGAATTTATAATAAAAAATGAAAATGTTAGTATCACAAGTATTAATTTTAATAAAAAAAATAATACTATTAAAAGTATTATTAGTAATATGATAAGAGCGAATAATGAAGAAATAGATGAAAATACTACTAGTCTAATATATAACAAAGTCTTTGAAACTTTAGGTAATACTAGTGATAAAGAAAGTAAAACATCAGAGTTCTTTCAATATAAAGGCTTAGAATTTAGTTTAAAAGAATATAAAAATAATAATTATAAATATAGTTTTAGAATAGGTAGAATAATAGAAGAGTAATTTATAACTCTTCTATTATTATGATATTTCAAAAGTTTTATCAATATTAAAAACAGGATCTAAAACATTAGTATATAAACTTGCTAAAATATCTCCTTCTTTTATTTCATCACCAATATTTTTTCTAAGAACAACTCCTGCATTATAATCAATTTTATCATTTAAATCCTTACGACCTGCTCCTAAATTTTCACAAAGTTTAGCGATAGATAAAGCATCAATATTATTTAAAATACCATTCTTATTAGCTTTTATATTATAAACTTTTGCTTCTATACTAAGATTATCTACATTACCATGTTGATATTTAACTAACTCTAAAAATTTATCTAAAGCTTTACCATTTGATAAATTATCAATAACTTCCCCTTTAGCAGTTTCTATATCTATATTTTTACCCAATGAAACCATTTCACTAGCAAGTTCAACAACTAAATCATATAAGGCACCCTTTTCTTTACCTTTTAATACATCAAGAGCTTCTAATACCTCTAATTTATTACCTATATTATGTCCTAAAGGTACATCCATATTAGATATAACAGTTCTAACTTCTTTTTGATAATAAGTTCCAATTTTAATTAATAGATTAGAAAGACGTATAGCATCTTCTTTTGTTTTTATTAAAGCTCCCCTACCTACTTTAATATCAATAACTATTTTATCAGCATTACCTGCTATTTTTTTACTCATAATACTACTAGCGATTAAAGGAATAGAGTTTGTAGTAGCGGTAACATCACGAAGAGCATAGACTTTTTTATCTAAAGGAGTAAGATTTTTAGTTTGACTAGTTATAACAATTCCAATATCAAGAGCTTGTTTTCTTATTTCATCTTCACTAAGATTAACAACAAAACCTGGAATTGACTCTAATTTATCAATAGTACCACCAGTATATCCTAAGCCTCTACCACTCATTTTAATAACAGGAACTGAAAGACTTGCTACAAGAGGAGCGACAATTAAAGTAGTTTTATCACCAACTCCACCAGTTGAATGTTTATCAACTTTAATTTTATCTATAAAACTTAAATCAAGAACATCCCCACTTTTAATAAAGATATCAGTAAGAGCGAATACTTCACTATCACTCATATCATTTATACATATAGCCATAAGAAAAGCACTCATCTGATAATCTTTAACTTCATCATTAAGATAACCCATAAAGATAGTTTCTAACTCTTCTTTAGTAAGTTCATAATTATTGGCTTTCTTACTTATTATATCTAAAATCACTACACATCACCTATTTTAATAATAGTTTATAAAGTCTCTAAATACAAGAGTCTTAACATTTTTTGACATGTAGATAGACGATTTATTTTATCTTAATAAATCAATCCTACACCCATCTTCCTTTTATTTCCTTAAGTTAATTATATCTCGTCTAATTTGTATTTTATAGTCTTTTACTGTAAAATACAAATATAGAAAGGAATTCATTATGAGAAGTATTTTAAATAAAGAGATATATGAAATAACTATTAAAAATTCTAAATTTATTGGTATTATTATTCCTATAGAATCTATTAATGATATAAAAGATAATCTTAATAAAATAAAAGATGAATATAAAAATGCTACTCATTATTGTTATGCATATAAATTAATTAATAATAAAGGGTTTAGTGATGATAAAGAGCCTAATAAAACAGCAGGTATACCTATATTAAATGTAATAGAAGGTAATAATTTAGTTAATGTCTTAGTAGTAGTAATAAGATACTTTGGAGGTATTAAATTAGGCCCTGGAGGACTTATTAGAGCCTATTCTAATACTACTAAAGGAGTAATAGATAAATGTAGTATAATAGAGTTAATTACGGGAATAAAAGCATCTATTACCTTTCCTTATTCTAAAGAAAAAGAAATTAATTATATATTAAGAGATGGTATTATTAAAAATAAAATATATAAAGAAGATTGTACTTATATAATAGAAGTAACTAAAGAAGTAATAGATAATCTTAAGACTTTAGTCACTATTAATAAGAAAGAAGAAAAAATAATTCCTAAACTTAACTAGGAATTATTTTTAATTATATCTATATTATTACTACTACTCTTAATAATAACTTTATAATTATTTAACTTATCGTAATTATAAATCTTATTATCTTTAAAATCATCACTTAATTTATCTAAAACTTCCCTAAAACTAAATTCTTTAGGACCATTATCATATATTAATAAATTATTATTATGAAGTTTTATTTCTATATTTCTTTTTATTAAGTAATCATAATAAGTAACTGTTACTTCTATTTTATCAGTTAGACTATCATCTATAACATATTTTATATCAGTATAATAATCATCATATATAGTTATATCATTATTCATACTATAACTTTCTTTAATTTCCATAGTTTTAATATCGTTAGGTATACTATCAACATAAGTAATAGAAAATAAATGATAAGCGAAAATGATTGAACCAATAATAACTATTATTAATGATATAAGTAAAGTAATCATAATTCTTTTATAATTATTCTTATGATTAATAACAAAATTAAGTGGTACTTCAAAACATATAGAACTTATTATAAGTAAAGATATAGTCCATAGAAGAATACCTAATAAAGGAAGTCCCTTTATAACAAATAATACAAGAAAACCAATCATTACGGCAAATATTACTATACATATTAAAGGAGCGATTAAATAACAAATGATAAAGAATTTAATAATATAGATAATTATTTTAGCAAGTGTTTTAGTTAGTGAATTACTATTATTATCTTTAATAATAATCTTTTCTACTTCCTTAACTTTTTTCTCTTTAACTTTAGTAACTATCTCTTTATCATTATCATCTTTAATCTTAATTCTATCTAAATACTTTATCTTTAAGACATAGATAAATATAACTATAGAAAATACACTATATAATATATCAACTATTAATCTAAAAATATTATTTAATGTAGGACCAATATAACTAATATCATATAAAAGACCATTACCTATTAAACTTTCAATTAATTCTTTTGGAATAGTACCTATTAATATTATTAATATTAAGATAAATATTGTTACTAAAAACTCTATTATTTCTTTAAAACTCATATTTTCAAATAGAAATACTATCTTCTTCATTAAAGTATTAAACTTATCTAAGATATCTTTAGTATTAATAGAAATCTCTTTATCAACATTATCTATATCTACATCTCCATTTACTAAAGTATCCATATCTACATTAAATATCTTACATATAGATATTAACTTATCCATCTCAGGATAAGAAACACCACTTTCCCATTTAGAGACAGATTGTCTTGTTACATCAAGCTTTTCAGCAAGCACCTCTTGAGACATATTTTCTTTTTTTCTTAATTTTTGCAAATTACTAGCAAAGTTCATTTTTCTCACCTCAGTTTAGAATTTATCAAAAAACTTAGTTGCATCCTACCAATTTTCAGTTAATTTATGTAACTTTTTGGTTGCGTTCAAGAAAAAAGACTAGTTTTCACTAATCCCTTGGTAACCAAGATACAATACTATCTAAATCATGATATCCCACTTCTTTTTTTACTAAAGTACCATCTCTATATACTTCCATAGTTGGTACACTCATAATACCATGACTTCTTGTTAAATTATCAAACTTATCTATATCAACTTTAACAACCTTTATTCTTGGAAACTTAAGAGCTATTTCTTCAAGTACTGGACTTAACATTTTACAAGGTCCACACCAAGTAGCAAAGAAATCTACTATAACATCTCCTTCTTTAATTAAGGCTTCAAAATCATCTGTATTTTCTAAATAATTCATTTATATCTCTCCTATCTATATTTATCTATAATATTATCAAGTCCACTAATATCATCAAGTTTACCAGTTTCTTTAACATTATCTATAAAATCAGTAGTTACTACATCATATTTTAACATAATATCTATTACTTTTAAATCATTAGTATTTCTATCATCTTTACTAGACAAACTAAGTACATCATCTATTGCATAATTTAAACCTCCTAAACAATCTTTAAGTACTGGAGTATCATTAACAATAAACTGTCTTACTCTAGATTCCATAAATAATTCACTACCACTCATAGGTATAGCAATTACATTAAGTAAAATAAACATTAAGATATATCCTTCTATTAGTCCCACAATAAATCCTAATAATTTATTAGGTAATGCAAGTATTATAGTAGCATTAATAATTTTACTAAATATACCTGTTACATCTATTAGTATTTGTAATATAAATCTAAATATAATAACTAATATTAGAAATGCTATTAATTGATAGAATATAATATTTAAACTAATTAAATTACCTAAAGGTATTCTAAAATTAAAGAATGGTAAATACTCACAGAAAAATCCTGCTACAAAGTCTTTTAAGAAAAATGATAAAGCAAAGACTACAATAGTTCCAACAATTATAACAAGTTCTTTTAATATTCCTCTTTTACTTCCTAAAACTCCACAAAGTAAAATAAGTAATATTATAATAACACTAAATATATTTGGGCTCATATAATTCCTCCTATCTATATATTTATTATAAACCAAAAACTAAAACTATGCTATAATATTTTTAAGGAGAGATAAAATTATGAACGTAGTTATTAAAGTAAATGATGAAGTTAAAGAAAAAATGATAGAGTATTATAAAGATAAAATGCGTGATAAAAAGATTCCTTATGTAGTATTTCAAGCGAAAGATGAAGATACTGTTATTACGATGTATGAATCAGGTAAAGTTATGTTTCAAGGAACAAGTGCTGATGTTGATGCTAATCTATGGGGTACTATATTAAGCAATACTAAAGAAGAACAAGAAAAACAGAAAGAAAAAGATTCTATATATCATAACACATCATCAGTAGGTAGTGATGAAGTTGGAACAGGAGACTATTTTGGGCCTATTGTTGTAACTGCTACTTATGTATCAAAAGAAAATGTAAAATATTTAGAAGATTTAGGTATTAGAGATTCTAAAAAACTAACAGATGAATTTATATTAAAAGTAACACCAGAGCTTGTTAAAAAGATTCCTTATAGATCTATTATTTTAACTAATAAAGAATATAATGAAAAGTATAGTAAAGACATTAATATGAATAAGATTAAAGCCATTATGCATAATAAAGTACTCTATCAAATAATAAATGAATTAAAGCCAGAAATTGATTATATTATTGTTGATGAATTTGCAAGAGAAAAAAGATACTATGATTATATTAAAGATGTTCCTAATATTCAAAGAGGTATTACTTTCGTTCAAAAAGCTGAAGATAAAAACCTTGCCGTTGGAGCAGCTTCTATTATTAGTAGATATATATTCTTAAAAGAATTTGATAAAATCAGTGATGAAGTAGGCATACCTCTTCCTAAAGGGGCTGGATCTAATGTAGATAAAATAGGAGAAGAATTAGTTAATAAGTATGGTGAAGAAAAGTTAAAAGAGGTAGCAAAGTATAATTTTAGAAACACCCAGAGAATATTAAAGACTCTTATATTTTAGGGGGAATTATGATAGATTTAAAAAAAATAGATAAAACTTTTAAAGATTATGTTAATAATTTTGATTTAAATAATATTACTATCAAAAGAAAATATAATCATACTTTAAGAGTAAAAGATAATTGCAAATATATTGCTAATGCCATTAATTTTTCTTTAGAAAATACTAATCTTTTAATATTAATTGGTTATCTGCATGATATTGGTAGATTCAAACAAATAGAAATTTATAATTCTACTAAAGATGGAATAGTTAATCATGCTGATTTAGGAGTGGAGATCCTTTTTAAAGATAATCTTATCAGAAAATTTATTGAAGATAATAAATATGATGATGTTATCTATAAAGCCATTAAATATCATAACAAATTAAATTTGAATTATGAATTAACTCCAAAAGAAGAACTATTTTGTAAAGCGATAAAAGATGCTGATAAATTAGATTTATTATATATTGCAGCATATTATGATAATATTAAAGATTTCTATAGATTACCATATGTAGAAGGAGCTAAACTAAATCCTAAAGTAAAAGAAGATTTTGATAGTCATAGGTTAGTTGATTTAAGAAATAGAAAAACTGCTATAGACAAACTTGCTAATATCTTAGCTTTT
>CALVVC010000005.1 GCA_944363755.1 uncultured Bacilli bacterium | reverse complement strand
CTTTTTTAAAATTTTATAGTGTGATACTAATATTTTCTTTCCTTTTACCACCACAAATATAATTTATAGGAATGTGATATGTAATTGCTAGTATAACAAGTTTGTTAGTTGGTATTCTTGTTTTACCATCTTCATAGTAAGAATAACTAGATTGTCTAATGTTTAAAACTTTGGCAAATTCTCTTTGTGTTTTCTTTAATTTTAGGCGATATCTTTTAAGTTGATTTCCAATAAATTCTACACTTATATCTTTCTCATAAATAATTTCTCTTTTATCAGGAGTTAAGTTAAGTAAATATTCTACGTTAGTATGAAAATATCTAGCAAGTTCTACTAACTTTTCTATTGGAAAGTTAACATCACCTAATTCCCACATAGCATAGGTTGTTCTTTTGACACCAAGAATTTTAGCAACGTCTATTTGTTTTAAATCATGATCTTCTCTTAAATCTCTAATTTTCCCCAACT
The DNA here is from genome assembly GCA_944363755.1 of uncultured Bacilli bacterium. Classification (GTDB taxonomy): domain Bacteria; phylum Bacillota_I; class Bacilli_A; order RF39; family UBA660; genus Onthousia. The sequence continues at coordinate 21,186 of CALVVC010000005.1, read as the reverse complement.
GCATCTTTACCACCTTAACCATATTTTATTACAGTCATTTAAATATTAAGAGTTTTGTCAAAATAACTGATAAACAAAAAATTTTTGGAGCAAAAAAAAAGATATTGTTAATTATTATAATAGGAGGTGTTAATAATCAAAAGATTAAAATTGGTTTCGCAGGAATCAACTTATGACTGTGGGATTTCTTGCCTTTTTATGATATCAAAATATTATAGTTGTAATGTTTCAAGAGATTACTTAGAAAGAGTTAGTGAGACTATTTATGATGGTACAACAATGTATGGGCTTAGAGAAGTTCTTCTGTCCCTTGGCTTTAATGCTTATGGTAAGAGTGGTAATGTTAGTGATATACCTAAAATATCACTACCTGTAATTGCTCATATAAAAATAGATGATAAGAAAAATCTTTATCATTATGTAGTGATTACTAATATTACTAATAAGAAAGTTATTATTAAAGACCCTAGTAATCTTATTAAGTCTCTTTCAATAGAAGAGTTTAATAAAATAGCGACAGGGAATTATCTTTTTATTGAGAAGACTGCTAATATTAAGAGATTCGTAAAGATTAAAACTATTAAAAATGAGATACTTAAATTAATAACTAATAATAAAAATATTCTTATTTTAATGGTAATCTCTATAATAATTAGTATTAGTCTTGAACTTTTGAATTTATTTTCTTTAAAGATAATTATTAATAATGCTTTGACAGTTCAATCTATTTATAATTTGGTAGTTTTACTGTTTATCTTTTTTTATCTTTTAGTATTAAAGACAATTTATTCCTATTTTATACAACTTATTACAATGAAACTTACAAAGAGATTTAGTTATCAATTAAAACTTAATTTAATTAAACAGTTATTATCACTTCCTAATTTATATTATCAAACTAAGGAAAGGGGGATTATTATATCTTTGTTTAATGATATTGATACTTTTGCAGATTCTTTATTAAGTGGAGTACTAACATTTATTAATAGTATTATTATCTTGACATTTATCTATTTATTCTTTTTAAACTTATCAAGTTCTTTAGCATTAATCCTTATAATTAGTAGTATAATCTTATTTATATTTATCTATTCTCAGAAGAAATTAAGTATTAATTTATTATCTAAATATTATAAAGTTAGAGATACTTATAATAATAGATTACAACAAGTAGTTATTAATAATGATAAGATTAAGGGTCTACATTTAGAAGAGGTAATGTTTAAGAAAACTAGAAAAGTAACAGATAATTTGGAAGATGAAAGTTATAGAGTTAGTAGATATAGTGAGTTTATAAGAAATGTTTTAAGTCTATTAGAAGGTATTATCTATTTATTAGTTTTAGGTGTTGGAGGAGTTCTTTTAATAACTACAATACAAATAAGTTTAGCGACATTTTTATTATTAGAGAGTTTTATCTTTATGGGTTTGAAGAATGTAGAAAACTTAATTTTAATAATATTTAAATATCAAAATGCTAGAAAAATAAAAATGAGATTAGATGATATCTTTAATTATGAGAAGGAATTGTTGTTACCTTTTCCTAATTCTAATTATCTTTCTAAAAATATGGATATAACTATATCTAATTTATACTTTAAATATAGAGATAATCTTGTACTTGATAATATTAATATGAAAATTAAATCAGGTGATAAAGTATTTATTTATGGAGATTCTGGTAGTGGAAAAAGTACTCTTGTTAAATTATTAGGGAGATTTTTACCATTATCATTTGGACATATTAAACTTGGTAATATTGACTTAACTCATTATAATCTTGCTGATCTTAGAGATATTGTTACTTATGTTTCTAATAAAGAGATGTTTAGTAATACTAATATTAAAGATAATATTTATTTATCTAGAAAGCCTTATTTTAATCAGAATACACTTTTATCTATTACAGGAGTAAAGAAGTTATTTAAAGATAAGAATTATAGTCTTGATACTATTCTTTTAGAAGATGGGGAAAATATTAGTATGGGAGAAAGGTCAAGAATTAATCTTGCTCAAGCTTTGTTTAAACCTAGTTATATTTATATATTAGATGAATGTCTTAGTAATGTAGATGTTGCTTTAGAACGAGAGATATTAAAAAATATTATAAATTATTATCAAGATAAGATAATTATTTATATTTCTCATCGACTTAATAATAAAGACTTGTTTAATAGAGTATTTTATTTAAAGAAAGGTAAATGTCATGAAGAATTATAAGAAGAAAGGACTACTTTTAGTATCTATAATTATTACCTTTATTTTAACTATAGTGTTCTTTTATCTATTAATATCAATTAAACTGTGGACTTATAATTCTGTTAGTATCTTAAATATAGATGATAATGTTATTAGTGTTTATACTACTTTAGATTTAGAATTGTTTATAGATAATAACTTCTTCTATTATGATAATTTAAAATATAATTATAAAATAAATAGTAAAGATAATTTCGAAGAAGGGGTTATCTTGAGTTTAGAATTAGAAAAGTCTTTTAAATTAATTAATGATGATATGATGATACTTTTACCTAATAAACGGGTTAATATATTTAGTTTGATAATTGATAGTTGGAGGGTAAAATGAAAGAATTAACAAAAAATGAAATGAAGAATATTAAAGGTGGAGCGGCTATATCAGGTACAGTTGTTGGTATTGGAGTATCTATTCTTATTGCATTCGTTGTAGGAGTAATTAGTGGCTTTACTAATCCAGAACCATGTGGAGGAGGTGATTAGAATGAGAGATTTAAGTATTTATGAATTAAAAAATATTAAAGGGGGATTTTCTTTAACATCAACTGCTATTAAATATGTAGGAGACTTAATTGAAATATTAATATTAGCAGGTAGAAAACTTGGAAGTTCTCTTAGAAGAATAGGAAGTGGTGAGGTATGTCCCTTAGATTAAAGAGATTTACTAAATTAGTGGGTTTTAGCTTACTTAATGTTATATTAGTGCTTACTTTTTATAATTTTGGTCTATTTTTAGGAGAAATGTTACAAAAAATGTAAAAAATGTCAAAAAAATGTTGTACTTTAAATGTTCTTAGTGTTATAATCAGTTGTAGTAAAACGTGAAGGGAGGGATAATAGTAATGGCACAGGTAACTGTAAAAAACGGTAATCTTGATGGAGCGATTAAAAGATATAAACAAAAATTAGCTCGTAGTGGTGTCCCTTCTGAAGCAAAGAAGCATGATGCTTATGATAAACCAGGAGTAAGAAGAAGAAAGGCTAAGAAAGAAGCCATTAAGAATGCTCGTAAGAATGAACGTAAGAGAAGAAGAGAAAGAGATTAATCTTTCTTTTCTTTTTTTCTTAGATAAAACATAAAATTTTATAGGTGAAGTTTTATGGCTTATAATTATTTAAGAAACTTTTTAGATCCTATAGATTTTCATATTGATATTTATGGGAAATTTATTCATATTACTAATTATCTAAAAATATTAACGCTTAGTTGTAATAAAATAATTATACAAGTTGAATCTTGTAAGATAATATTGGAAGGAAGAGATTTTTCTTTAAATAAATTAGCTGATAGAGAGTTATTAATATCAGGAAGACTTTATAATATGGAGATTAAATATGAGTAGTTATATACTTAAAATAACTGGTAAGAGAATAGATACCTTTTTAATGTTATTAGTTAGATTCAGTATTAATTTTAAAGTACTTAAAAGAGGAAGAGATTTTATTATAATAGAAGTATTAGAAGAAGATTATAATAATATTTTAAAAATTAATACTACTTATAAAATAGAGATACTTAAAAGAAAGGGATTTCTTAATATAGTTCATTTTATTAAGACTAGAAAGATTTTTATAACAATAGCTTTACTTGGGTTTGTTTTTTTTAATCTTCTTACTAATATGGTCTTTTCAATTAAAGTTATTGATACTGATAGTGAATTAAGAGATAGAATACTAAATGATTTAGAAGATTTAGGTCTTAGAAAATATAGTTTTAAAATAAGTTATAAAGAAAAAGAAAAAATAGAAGAAGCGATACTAAAAAAAGAAAAAGATATATTAGAGTGGATAGAAATAGAAGAAGTTGGTGTTAGTTATGAGGTTAAACTTATTAGAAGAGTTAAGGAGGATATAAAAAAAGAAAAAGAACCACAAGATATTATTGCTAAGAAAACAGGACTTGTTACAAGAATTGTAGCAGAGAGTGGGGAAGTTATTACTAAGAAAAATGCTTATGTTAAGAAGGGAGATACTTTAATAAGTGGTCTTATTAAAAATAAAGATAATATTGTTAGTAAAGTTAGGGCAGAGGGTTTTGTATATGCTGAAGTATGGTATAAAGTATCACTGTCAGTACCTTTTACTTATCATGAAGAGATAAAAACTGGTAATAATAAAAATGTAGTTGAAATTAGCTTTTTAAGTAATGATATTGCTATTACAGAATTTGATAAATATAAACATTCAAGAGATACAAAAAAAGTTCTTTATAAACATCCTTTGTTACCTATTAGTATTAATTTAACAAAAAAAGAAGAGATTAAATCTACTGATATAGATTTTAGGGAAGATTATAAAGATAATATAAAACCTTTAGCAGTAGAGAAGTTAAAAAATAAATTAGGTAATGATATTAAGATACTTTCAGAAAAAGTTTTGAAAAAAGAAATGAATACTGATAGAATAGATATAGAAATCTTTTTTAAAGTAGAAGAAGATATTACTAGTTATAAATCTTTAAAAGATTTTAATATAGAAGATGCAAATAAAAAATTAGAAGAAGAAAGTAACTAGAGGTGATACTATGTTTACAAGTTTAGGACGTACTATTGGTAATGTTTTTGAATTTAGTTTACCTATGATAATAATATCAGTAGTAGTTGCAATTACTTTAAGAGTTGCTGATATAGTTAAAAATAAAAAAGAGTTTTGTTTTTATAAAGAGTTAATCGCTCTATCATTTATTATTTATATACTTTGTTTGTTTCAGGTAGTTACTTTTCAAGATAATAATAATATTTCTAGTAATAATTTAATTCCTTTTAGAGAGATGTTTAGATATGATTTAGGGAGTAGATTATTTTTAAAAAATGTTTTAGGTAATATTATTATGTTTTTACCATATGGTTTTTTTACTAGTTACTTTTTAAGTGAGAAAAAATTGTTTCCAATATTTATATTGACAGCAGTGACTTCTTTAACTATTGAATCTACACAATTAATGATAGGTAGAGTTTTTGATATAGATGATATTTTATTAAATATAGTAGGAGGAGTATTAGGACATTATTTATATATTGGTATTTTAAAAATAGGAGAGATGTGTCCTAGAGTATTACAAAGAGAGTGGTTTTTGAATTTAGTGTCTATTATTCTTTTAATAGGATTAATTACATTACTTTAAAACTCTCTTTTTCTGTGTTATAATTTATGCATTAGAAAGGACTGGTGTTTAATTTGAATTATGTTACTATCTATAATGAGACAGATGAAGAGTTTTTATATGAAGATATAATAAAAGAAGTTAGTAATAAGGCTTTAGAAACTGAGAAAGTAGAAAAGGCAAGTTGTAGTATAATAATTGTAGATAACTCCTATATTCATAAATTAAATAAAGAATATAGGGGTATTGATAGAGTAACTGATGTTATTAGTTTTGCTTTAGAAGATGATAAAAGTATGGTTATTCCTGATGAGATAAGATTATTAGGAGATATTTATATAAGTTTGGATAAAGCAAAGGAACAAGCGAAGGAGTATGGGCATTCTTTGGAGCGGGAACTATGTTTTTTAGCAGTTCATGGGCTTTATCATTTGTTAGGTTATGATCATGAAACTAAAGAAGAGGCAGAAGTTATGTTTAAAAAACAAGAGGAGGTTTTGATGGAATATGGCATCATTAGATAGAAAGAATAAAAGTTTTGGTATTAAGAGAATTTTTGCAAGTGTTAAGAATTCTTTTAATGGATTAAAGGTAGCATATAAAAATGAACAGAGTATGTATATTCATTTAGTATGTACTGTTATTTTGCTAGTACTTAGTTTTCTACTTGAAACATCAATGATACAGTGGTTAATTATAATTGCAATTATTGGATTAACTTTAGTAGTTGAACTTCTTAATACAGCGATAGAAAGTACAGTTGACCTTGTTACTAATGAGTTTCATCCTCTTGCTAAAGTTGCTAAAGATACAGCGAGTGCGGCAGAGTTTATATTGACAATTACTAGTGCGGTTATTGCTTTAATGATTTTTATTCCTAAGATTATGGAATTATTTTAATAATTATAAATCTAAGAGTATTGAAGTTTTTTTTGAATTTTGAAAAAACTTTTTAAGAGACTAGTATATCATAATAATGAATAGTAAAATTTAATAATAAGTTAGGAGGAGATACTCTTTTAGAAAAATTTAGTTGTTAGAAGCAGCAGTGCTCTAGTTTTTGATTTTTGAAAGACAAAGTCATAGTGAAGGTATTCAAGTTAGATTCCGTGGAGGAGACTTGTGGTTAACACAAAAAGCGATGGCTGAACTTTATAATTGTTCTTCTGATAAGGGTTGCATTTAAAGAATATTTATAATGATATGGAACTTGATAAAAATTCAACTACCGAGGATTTCTTGGTAGTTCAAAAAGAGGGCAATAGAGAAGTTAATAGAAAATTAAAATATTATAATTTAGATGCTGTTATTTCAGTTGGTTATAGAGTTAATTCTGATAGAGCAATTCAGTTTAGAAGATGGGCTACTAATGTTTTAAAAGATAATATGTGATTTAGGGTTTTGCTAGGTTGTATTAAATAACATAAATAGAAAAAATATTAATTATAATTATGCATAATATATTGTCAATGAAGGTGGTGCTTAAATATGTCAAAAAGTAATATAGTAATTTATACATCAAAAGATGGTGTGATTAAAGTTGACACTACAATAGTTGATGATACAATTTGGATGAGTCAAAATGAACTTGCTAAATTATTTGATACAACCAAGAATAATATTTCGTCACATATGAAAAATATTTTTGAAAGTGGTGAGTTAGAAGAAAGTTCAACTGTTAAGGATTTCTTAACAGTTCAAAAAGAAGGAACACGTAATGTTAAAAGAATGGTCACTCACTATAATTTGGATGCTATAATTGCTGTAGGATACAGAATTAATTCCAAAAGAGCTACTGATTTTAGAATATGGGCAACAAAAATATTAAAAGAATATATGATTAAAGGTTTTTCTTTAAATGATGAGTTTCTAAAGAATAATGGAGAAAGTCCATATTTTGAAGAATTACTTGCTAGAATAAGAGAAATAAGAAGTAGTGAAAAAGTGTTTTGGAGAAAAGTATTAGATATTTATGCAACCTCTATTGATTATAATCCAAAAAGTGAAATATCAATAAATTTTTTTAAAACAGTTCAAAATAAAATGCACTATGCTGCACATGGTAATACTGCAGCAGAAGTTATTTTCACCAGGGTAGATGCTAATAAAGACAATCTGGGACTTACAAATTTTAAAGGAGATATGCCAACAAGAGAAGAAACTGAGATTGCTAAAAACTATTTAACAGAAGAAGAGTTGAATATATTAAATCGTATGGTATCTGCTTATTTAGATGTTGCTGAAATTAATGCTTTAGATAGACATCCGATGACAATGAAAGATTGGATTATGGAACTGGATTCATTTTTAAAAATGACTAGAAAAAATATTTTAACAAATGCTGGTTCTGTTTCTCATGAAGAGGCTTTAAAGAAAGCTCATGAAGAATATGATAAATATATGCAATCTCATTTAACTAGAGCAGAAAAAGATTATTTGGAAATTATGAATATAGAACTTATGGAAATAGAAAAAAATAACTAATGATATTTTGGTTAAATATATAGAAAAATATTAGGAATTGATGTTGTTAGAAGAAATGAGTAAAGAAGAAAAATAAATTTTTTGAAAAGAGTGATAGACATGGAAAAAATAGATGCAATAATCTTTGATTTAGATGGAACTTTGTGGAATACTGTTGATAGTTGTCTTAAAGCGACTAGCTTTGTAAAAGAAGAACATAGTGATATTACTAGAGATGTTACAAGAGAACAAATTGAATCGGCAATGGGTAAAACATCAGATGAGATTGTTAATATATATTATGGATATCTTCCAAGAGAAAAAGGGGAAGAGTATGCTAATGAAGCTTTTAATAAAAATGTAGATAATTTGTTAAAAGAAGGAGGAACATTGTATCCTAATACTAGAGATATTATTATAAAGTTAAGTAAAAAATATAAGTTATATATCGTTAGTAATTGTGTTAAAGGATATATTGAATCTTTTTTAAATACAAGTGGACTTAAAGATTATTTTAGTGATTATGAAAGTTACGGTAATACTCTTTTAAGTAAAGGAGAAAATATTAAGCTTGTTATAGAACGTAATAATTTGCAAAATCCTATATATGTTGGAGATACAAGTGGTGATATGGCAGGAGCAAAAATAGCAGGTATTCCTTTTGTATATGCAGCTTATGGTTTTGGTGATGTAGAAAGCTTTGATTATAAAATTGATGATATTAGTGAATTGTTAGATTTAAATTAATATAGTAAAGGGGATTTTAGTGTGAGTGTAAATAAAATAGAAAATTAGGAGTTCTTATATGGCAGAATTAAAAATAGAAAATCAAATAATAAATTATATTAAAATCAATGATGAGGATTATATTTCTATAACTGATATGTTAAAATCTAAAGATGGTGATTTTTTTGTATCAGATTGGCTTAGAAATAGAAATACGATTGAATTTTTAGGGATTTGGGAAGAAATACATAATCCAAATTTTAATTATGGCGAATTCGCCATAATTAAAAGTCAAGCAGGTTTAAATAGTTATAAGATTAGTGTTAAAGAATGGACTTCTAAAACTAATGCAATTGGTATTGTATCGAAGGTGGGCAGATATGGTGGAACATATGCTCATAAAGATATTGCATTTGAGTTTGGCATGTGGATTAGTCCAAAATTTAAAATATTACTTATTAAAGAATTTGAAAGATTAAAAGCTCTTGAGCAAAAAAAGTTAGGTTGGAGTGCCAAAAGAGAATTATCTAAAATTAATTATAGAATTCATACTGATGCAATTAAGAATAATTTAGTACCTAAAAAACTTACAAAAGAACAAATAAATCATATTTATGCAGAAGAGGCTGATGTTCTTAATATGGCATTATTTGGAATGACTGCTAAAGAATGGAGAAAAAATAATCCGGAAAAGAAAGGAAATATGAGAGATTATGCAACAATAGATGAGTTAATTTGCTTAGCTAATTTAGAAAATTTGAATTCAGTATTTATAAATGATGGATTAAGTCAAGCTGAGAGGTTAGATAGACTTAATAAAATAGCTATTTCACAAATGAATATACTGATGGAAAGTAATGTTAACTTTTTAGAACATAATGAAGAAAATGTAAAAGTAGAATGATATTTGATTATTCTAGTATTAGAATTTATATGAGGAGGTAATTTTATGAAGTGTGGAGTTGTATCAATAATGGGAAGACCTAATGTAGGTAAGAGTACATTATTAAATGCAATACTTAATATGAAACTTGCTATTACAACTGATAAAGCAGGTACTACGAGAAATATTATACAAGGAATTTATCAAGATGATGAGGCTCAGATTGTCTTTATAGATACTCCAGGTATTCATAAACCTATGAATAAGCTTGGTAGTGTTTTAAATAAAAAAGCTTATCAGAATATAGATAATGCTGATATTATCCTTTTGTTGATAGATGTAAACAGTGGTATTGGTAAGGGAGATAGGTTTGTTTTAAATAAAATTAAAGAAAATAAAGATGCTAAAGTCTTCTTGATTCTAAATAAAATTGATAAAGTAGGTAGTGAGAAACTACTTAAAGTAATAGATGAAGCGAAAGAATTGTATGATTTTGATGAGATTATTCCTATATCTGCGTTAAAGAAGAAAGCAATAGATGATTTAATTAAGACATTAAAAAAATATCTGCCACTAGATGAAGCGATATTTGATAATGATGAACTTACTAATGTTTCTACTAAATTTATTATGGGTGAGTTTGTTCGCGAAAAAATAATGATGTTAACTAAACAAGAGATTCCTCATAGTGTTACTTGTTATGTGGAGAACTTTGAAGAATATGATGATTTGGTACATATACAAGTCTTAATAGTAGTGGATAAAGATAGTTTAAAGAAAATTATTATTGGTAAGAATGGTAATATGTTAAAACGTATTGGTATACTTGCTCGTAATGATATGGAAGAATTTTTAGGGAAAAAAGTATTCTTAGAGACTCATGTTAAAGTAATTGAAAATTGGCGTGATAAAGAAAAATATTTAATAGAACTTGGAATTGATAGTGAAGATGAATAAAAAAATTATTTATTAATCATTATATTAATAGGTGATGATTATGAATAATTATGAAATAGTATGGAATTTATTTAAGAAGACTGGTGATATTAGATATTTTCTTTTAGCAAAGTCTATAAAGGAAAGTGAAGTTAATGAAGATAGTGGATGTGAAGGGACTAGTCTTAAATGAAACTAATTATAGTGATTCTAGTAAAATATTAAATGTTTTGACTAGTGAATATGGTCTTATAGGCATTATTTCTAAAGGATGTCGTAACTTAAAAAGTAAACTTAGAGGTGCTTCTAGAAAACTTGTTTATGGAACATTTCACTTTTATTATAAAGAGAATGGTTTATCTACCTTAATTAGTATTGATGTTATTAGTGATTATCCTAAGACTATTATGGATTTAGAAAAAGTAGTGTATGCCTCATACTTGTTAGATCTTACAAGGCAAGTGGTTAAACAGTCTAAAGATAAAGATATATTAACTTTAATAACCTCAGCTTTAGATAAGATAGAAAAAGGGTTAAATCCTAGTGTTATTACTAATATATTAGAACTTAAATATTTAGACTTTTTGGGAGTTAGTCCAATTGTTACGGGTTGTGCAATCTGTGGAAAAACTACTAATATAGTTAGTTTAAGTCCAACTGCAGGAGGATTTATTTGTAAAGATTGCTATCAAAATGAAGGATATTATAGTGAAAAAGCAATTAAACTACTGCAGATGTATTACTATGTTGATTTAGAGAAAATTACTAAAATAGATGTTAATTCTAAAGTAAATGAAGAAATAAATAAATTTTTAGAAGATTATTATGATAGATATACTGGTATTTATTTAAATAGTAAAAAAATGTTAAAGAATGTGATAAAATTGAAGTAAGGTAGTGGTTTTATGAAGAAGAAAATAATAGTTCTTATAAGTTTATTTGTTATTTTAACTATTTGTGTACTTTTAGATATAACAGGAGTGATAGATTATAATATATATAATATATTATCAACTAATGAGATAGAGTTTTTAACAGTGTGTTCTAATGTTATAACATCTTTTGCATCTAGTGAAGCGATAATTATTATTACTCTTATACTTATATTCTTACTTAATACTAATCATCAAAGATTATTTGTAATAATAAATACCTTAATCAGTGCAGGCATTATTATATTAAGTAAGAATATCTTTTTAAGAGAGAGACCTTTAATTGGAAGTGAACTTTTATCAAGTTATAGTTTTCCTAGTGGACATAGTTTAATTGCAACTACTTATTATGGGTTTTTAATATATCTTTTAAGAAGAAGTAAATGTAGGGAAGAATATAAAGTGATAGGAACAACTTTACTTACTACCTTAATTGTTTTGATTTGTTTAAGTAGATTAATACTTAATGTTCATTATGTAACTGATGTTATTGGTGGAGTTATTTTAGGTCTTGTAATACTTTTAGTATTAATATATTTTTTTGATAAGACTTTTAAACCTAAAGAAAAAGAGAAACCTTTACTTAAAACTTTATCTTATGGATTTAATGGAATACTTTATACTTTAAAACATGAAAGAAATATGGTAATTCACTTTCTTATTATGATACTTGTTATAATTGCAGGTATTGTCTTTAAAATTACATTTGTTGAGTGGGGTGTTTGTTTTGTCCTTTTCGCTTTAGTTTTATCTCTTGAACTTATGAATACAGCTTTGGAAAATGTAGTTGATCTTGTAACAGATGAGAAAAAGCCTAAGGCGAAAGTTGCAAAAGATGCATCAGCAGGGGCAGTACTTGTCGCTGCGATATTTGCAGTAATTATTGGGATATCAATATTTTTACCTAGACTTTTAGAATTATAATATATATAATATGTTTATGAACAAGGAGTATAATCGGAGGTGTTTTTAATGAATGTAGGAATTATGTGTGGAAGTTATGATAGTGCTAGTTTGGAATCTCGTGATAATAATTCAAAAATAGTTAGATTACTTACAATGAAAGATTATAGTTTTGTTATGGGATCAGGGGAAACTGGCTCTATGATGGATGCTAAGGAAATAATAAGAGAAAATGGTAGATTTCTTATAAGTGTTGGTAATTCTTTTGAACTTGCTAGAACTGAGGCTGATGTTAAAGTGTCTGTAACATCTACTTTTGAAAGCTTAGCAGAAATTTATAAAAATAGTGATGTTATTATTTTCTTAGATGGTGGTATGGGTACTTTATCAGAGTTTATGGCATTTTTAAATAATAGTATTGAAACTAAAGAAGAGAAACCTTTAATTTTATATAATGAGAGTGGTATGTATAATTATATACTTAAAGACTTAGAAGTTAAAAGAAAAGAAGGACTTATAGATAGTAGTTATAAATTATATTTTGATGAGGCTAAAAATATAGAAGAGTTAGCGATGTATTTAGAAAAAGCTGAGAATAAAGTTAATAAAGATACTTTAGAGAGGGGAAAAGTAAGATAATGAGTAATATTAAGATGGATGAGTTAGTTAATTATTGTAAACAATATGGAATCATATTCCAAGGTAGTGAAATATATGGCGGTCTTGCTAATACTTGGGATTATGGTCCTGTTGGTAGTAGAATAAAAAATGCTATAAAAGATACTTGGAGAAAAAGATTTATACAAGAAAGAAAAAATGCATACGAAATAGATGCAGCGATTTTAATGCATCCTAGAGTATGGGAAGCATCAGGCCATGTTTCTGGTTTTTCTGATCCTTTAATAGATTGTAAGAAATGTAAAATGAGACATAGAGTTGATAATTTGATTGATGATTTTGATTCTAATGCTCATGCTGATGGTATGAGTGAAGATGAGATGGTCGATTATATTAAGAAACATAAAGTTCCTTGTCCTAACTGTGGTGGAACTGATTATACTGATATTAGAGAATTTAATTTAATGTTTGAAACTAAAAGAGGAGTAACAAATGATAGTAAAAATACTATTTATTTAAGACCTGAAAATGCCCAAGGGGAGTATGTTAATTTTTTAAATGTAGGGAGAAGTATGAGAGCGAAAGTACCATTTAGTATTGGACAAATTGGTAAAGCTTTTAGAAATGAAATAACTCCTGGTAATTTTACTTTTAGAACTATTGAATTTGAACAGATGGAATATCAAACTTTTTGTAAAGAGGGAGAAGATAGTGAATTATATAAATATTTTAAAGAATATGCTAAAAAGTATTTTATGGATTTAGGATTGCCAGAAGATAAACTTAGATTTCATGACCATGAAAAATTAGTATTTTATGCTAAAGAGGCATGTGATATAGAATATTTATTTCCTTTTGGTTGGGGAGAGATAAATGGTACTCATAATAGAACTAATTATGATTTATCACAACATCAAGAGTATTCTTCTGTTAGTCAAGAATATTTGGATCCTGTTACTAATGAGAAATATATTCCTTATATAATAGAGTCAACTGTAGGTGCTGATAGACTTACTTTAGCGATAATTGCAGAATCTTATAGAAAAGAGACTTTAGAAGATGGTAGTGAAAGGGAAGTATTAAAAATTCATCCTTATTTAGCTCCTTATAAAGTAGCAGTTTTACCTTTAATTAAGAAAAAACATAATGAGAAAGCTAATTTGATATATGATTTATTATCTAAAAACTTTATGGTTAGTTATGATGAAGCAGGTTCTATTGGTAAAAGGTATAGAAGGCAGGATGCAATTGGTACGCCTTTCTGTTTAACTGTTGATGATAATACTTTAGAAAATAATACAGTTACTTTAAGAGATAGAGATACAATGGAACAGGTAACTTTGAGTCTTGATGAAGTTATTCCATATATTGAAGAGAGGATTAAATTTTAATGGGTCCTATTATTGGTATTTTAACTAGAAGTGGTGTTAATGAAAATGGCACACCCATAGAATACTCTATGGAAAGTACAAGAAGGGCGATTATTAAAGCAGGAGGTGTACCTATTATGTTAACACCTCCTCAAGATATAGATTATTTTACTACTAAAAGTAGTGAAATGGCTCCTTTAACTTTAATGGAACAAGAAATGGTTTTATATCAGATAGAAAAGTTAGATGGGTTATTTATTCCTGGGGGAGATAAGATTACTAAATATGATTATTATGTGTTAGATGAGTGTCTTAAAAGAAATATTCCTATACTTGGTGTTTGTTTAGGTATGCAGATGATTGCTAACTATAAAACAGACAACTTTAAACTTTTAGATGTTCCTAATAAAGAATTACATTATAAAGAGGATTATAGAGAGCCTGCTCATTCTGTTAAGATAGATAAAAATAGTCTTTTATATATGATATTAGGTGTGGATGAGATAATGGTTAATTCTCATCACTTAAGATGTGTAGATTATACTAAAGAGTGTAATGTTACTGCTAAAAGTTCTGATGGAGTTATTGAAGCGGTAGAGCTTAAAAATTATGACTTTTGTTTAGGAGTACAGTGGCATCCAGAGATAACCATTAGTGATGATGTTAACTCTAAGAAGATATTTGCGTGTTTTATAAAGAAAGCTAGAGAAAAAAAGAAAAGTGTCATTGACAGCTATATTATTTAATGCTATATTATAGCTACATAAGTGATTATGTGTTATTAAAAAAGCTGGTGATTCCGACCATAACAGGAACTTAAAAAAGCAGTGATTCCGACTATAACAGGAACTTAAAAAAGCGGTGATTCCGACCATAACAGGAACTTAAAAAAGAAACTAGAGAGCAAACTCTAGTTTTTATCATTTTGGTGTTGCAAACATTTGTTTATTAGTATATAATAACTAATTAATTGAGGAGGTATAAACTATGAGACCTAAATTAATGTTAGTAAAATTAGATTCAAAATATTGTGATTATTTAAGAAAGTATGACTCTAAAGTTCCATATAACTTTGATAAAAAGAAGAATCGTCCTTTTGTAGGTGTGTTATTTGAAGTTAAAAAATGGGGAATTGGGAGCAGTTAATTTTAATAATATGTTGCCTGTAACATTTAATAATGTAATTATAATTGATTTAGATAGTAAAACTAATGTTAAAAAAGAAGAATTATATAGAAAGATGTTAAAAGAACAACTATATTTTCTTAATCGTCGAAGAGCTAGTCTTTATAGAAAAGCTAGCAATTTGTACCTTAATTATATGAATAAAAAGTTACCTACTAGTATATATAATAGATGTTGTAATTTTCCTTTGTTAGAAGAAAAATGTAGAGAATATAATGTAGTTTTCCAAAATAACTAATATAAGTAGGTGATATCTTGAGAAGACTTAATATATTTGTGGATGAAACTGGAGAATTTGGTTTTGGTAAAGGTTCTTCGGAATTATATGGTGTTTCTTTTACTTTTCATGAACAAGATGATGATATTTCCAAAGAACTTTTAAGATTGAATAGGAAATTAGAGCAAATTGGTTATACTGATATGATTCATATGGCGGATTTAATTATGCATAGAGGCGATTATAAAAATTTTGATATTAAAACAAGAAAAAGTATTTTTAATTCAATATATCAATTTTCTAGGAGAATAGCTGTTAGATATCGTACAATAATAATTGATAAGAAATATACTAATAATAGTAGAATATTACGTCAACAATTAGCTTATGAGATTAATAAAATGATAAAAGAAAATGAAAACTATTTTAATAAGTTTGATAAGATAGTTATATATTATGATAATGGTCAAGAAACATTAGGTGTAATATTAGATTCTATTTTTTCTCAATTTGAAACTTTTGAACATAAAGTGGAATTTAATCATAAAGAAAAAAGATTGTTTCAAGTGTCTGATATGTTAACTTTTATTGATAAATATGATTATAAATATAAACATAAGATGAAATTTACTAAAGGAGAAAAAGTATTCTTTACAGATGATGATATGAGAAAAATTTTGAAAGAGTTAAGTAAAAAGAGATTTTAAATTAAAAAAGCAACCATAAGGGTTACTTTTTTAAGCGGCACATGGTGCCAACACGGGTTTGATCCATTATAAATAATAGACCAAGATTGTAGATATGATATTATCTACATTAATATTATATCAAAACTACAATCAAATTATACAAAATATTTTTTGTAGTGACTTTATAATAAACTAAAACTCTAAAAAAATCAATATTTTTTGATTAAAATTGTTGACAAACCTAGATTTTTAGCATACAATACTTGAAGAAAAGGAAAGAGATGGGATTATTTATTAATATTCACCACCACCTGATTGACTAGAGTCAATAGGTAAAAAGCCAAGACTTAATATAAATAATTTAATATTATTCTGGTTTTTTAGTGGGTATATTAATATACTCACTTTTCTTAATTTTATGGAGGTGTTAATTATAGCAAAGGATAATAAGAGTCAATTAATTAACGAGCAAATAAGAGCTCGTGAAGTATTAGTTATTGGTCCTAATGGAGAACAAGTTGGAATTAAATCTATAGAAGATGCTAGAACGTTAGCACAATATGCTAATTTAGATTTAGTTTTAATGAATCCTAATGGAAATCCACCTGTTTGTAAAGTAATGGATTATAATAAATACCGTTATGAAAGACAAAAGAAAGAAAAAGAGGCTTTGAAAAAACAAAGAGCAAGTCAAGCTGAGTTAAAAGAGTTTAGATTATCTCCTGTTATTGATGTTGGAGACTTTGAGACTAAACTAAAGAATGTTATTAAGTATTTACAAAAAGGTGATAAGATTAAACTTACAATAAGATTTAAAGGACGTCAAATGGCTCATACTGAACTAGGACGTGAAGTATTAGAAAAATTTGCTAATAGGACTCTAGATTATGCAACAATTTTAGAACATCCAAAGTTAGACGGTCGTACTATGACAATGTTTTTAGTACCAAAGAAAGATAAGTAGAAGGAGGAGAAAAATATGCCTAAATTAAAAACACATAAAGGTAGTAAGAAAGTATTTAAGAAAAGAAAAAATGATTATAAAATAGGACATCCTGGTAGTAGACATAATACAGGTTATAAATCAAGAAAAGTAAATAGAAAGAAAAGAAGTGCATCTAGCTTATCTAAAGCAGATCAAAATCGTTTAAAAAATATTATTTAAAATAAGGAGGATGAAGTATGGCAAGAGTTAAGAATGGAGCTGTTACAAAAGCTCGTCATAAGAAAGTATTAAAACAAGCTAAAGGATACTTTGGTAGTAAACATAGACTTTATAAGAGTGCTAAAGAACAATTAATGCATTCTGGTCAATATGCATTTCGTGATAGAAAGCAAAAGAAAAGAGAATTTAGAAAATTATGGATAACTAGAATTAATGCAGCTTGTCGTGAAAATGGTATTAGTTATTCTAGATTTATAGAAGGATTAAATAAAGCAGGTGTTTTAGTTAACCGTAAAATGTTAAGTGAAATTGCTATTAATGATTCTAAAGCCTTTACTGAACTTGTTGAAGTTGCTAAAAAAGGTAAAGAAGGTAAGATTAAAGCAACTGAAGTTAAAACAGCTAGTGAAGTAACTGTTAAGAGTAGTAATACTAAAGAAGAGACTAAGACTACTGAAAAGAAGTCTACAACTAAGAAAGAGTCTAAAAAAGAAGAAAAAGTAGATTATAGTAAAATGACAGTTGCAGAACTTAAAGAGGTTGCTAAAGAAAAAGGTATTGCAACTACAGGTATGAAAAAAGCTGATATAATTGAAGCTTTAAAAAAATAAACATATTTTGGGATTGAATTATCTAGTGCTGACTATAGTATAATCAGTGATAATTTTTAGAACAAAATAGAAGATTAAAACGAAAAGGAGATTAAAATATGAGCGTAGTATCAATGAATTATTTATTAGAAGCAGGTGTTCATTTTGGACATCAAAAAAGAAGATGGAATCCTAAGATGGGAGAGTATATTTATACAACTAGAGATGATATTTATATTATCGATTTACAAAAAACATCTAAATGTATAGACAAAGCATATGAAGCATTAAAGAAAATTGCAGAAGATGGTGGAAAAGTTTTATTTGTTGGAACTAAAAAACAAGCTATGGAAGCTGCTGAAGAGTCTGCAGTTAGAACTAATATGTACTTTGTTAATGAAAGATGGTTAGGTGGTACATTAACTAACTTTAGAACTATTAGATCAAGAGTTAGAAGAATGGAAGAAATTGAAAAGATGGAGGAAGATGGAACATTCGATTTATTACCTAAGAAAGAAGTTATTGGTCTTAAGAAAGAATATGAGAAACTTAATAAGAACTTAAGAGGAATTAGAGAGATGAAAAAACTTCCTCAAGCTTTAGTTATAGTTGATCCTAAAAAAGAAGAGATTGCTATTAAAGAAGCTAGAATCTTAAATATTCCTGTATTTGGTGTAGTTGACACTAACTGTGATCCTGATATGGTTGATTATGTTATTCCTGGTAATGATGATGCAGTTAGAAGTGTTAAACTTTTAATTGGAGCATTAACTAATGCTATTGCAGAAGTTAATGGTAATGAAGTAATTGATTATATAACAGAAGAAGATAAAGCTAAGAAAGAAAAAAATACTAAGAAAGAAGTTAAAAAAGAAAATAAAAAAGAAGTAAAGAAAGAAGTTAAAACTGAAGAGAAAAAAGAAGCAGTAGAAGAAAAGAAAGAAGTAAAAGAAGAAGTTAAAGAAACTGTAGATTATAGTAAAAAGACAGTTGCTGAACTTAAAGAAATTGCTAAATCTAAAAATATTTCTACAACTGGTATGAAAAAAGCTGAAATTATTGAAGCTTTATCTAAATAAAAAAGGTGAGGAGGAGGGATACTCCTTCTTTTTGCCTAAAATAAGAAAGGATTGATAATTATGTTTAAAGCAAGTGATGTAAAAGAATTAAGAGATAAGACTGGAGCAGGGATGCTTGATTGTAAGAAAGCCTTAGAAGCTTGTAATGGTAATATGAGTGAAGCTGTTGATTGGTTAAGAGAAAAAGGTATTAGTAAGGCTGCTAAAAAAGAAAGTAGAATTGCAGCTGAAGGTTTATGTAAAATAGAAGTTAAAGATAATAAAGCAGTTATATTAGAAGTTAATTCTGAAACTGACTTTGTAGCTAAGAATGAAGAATTTACTAAGTTTGTAGATTATTTAGCAAATACTATTATTAATAACAATTTAAAGACTAAAGAAGATGTTTTAGCATTTGATGATAATGGAGAGACTGTTGAAGCTAAACTTGTTAGTTTAACTGCTAAAATAGGAGAAAAAATATCTTTTAGAAGATGTGAATTAGTTGAGAAAACTGATAGTGAAGTATTTGGAAATTATTTACATATGGGAGGTAAAATCGGTGCTTTAGTAGTTCTTGATAATACTAAAGAGGAAATAGCTAAAGATGTTGCAATGCATGTTGCAGCTATGGCTCCTATTTCTATTAATAGAGAAAGTGTTCCAACTGATGTAGTAGAACATGAATCTAAAGTAATTAAAGAACAAGTTATGAATGAAGGTAAACCAGAAGAAATAGCAGAAAAGATGGTTACTGGTAGATTAAATAAATTTTATAAAGAAATGTGTTTAGAAGAACAACCATTTATTAAAGATTCTAATGTTACAGTAGGTGCTTATGTTAAAAATAATGGAGGTTCTATTGTATCAATGATTCGTTATGCTGTTGGTGAAGGTATTGAGAAAAAAGAAGAAAACTTTGCTGATGAAGTAATGAGTCAAATAAATGCTAGTAAATAATAAAGAAAGATTAATATCACTAATGACATTAATCTTTTTTTATGCTATTATTTATATAAAGGTAAGGTGTTCATAAATGAAGGAAGCAATAAAGAAAAATAAAAAAGTAATTATAATTAGTATAGCTATTATAATGGTATTACTAATAGGAATAGCGTTTGCTTATTTTTCAACTACTTTAAATGGAACAAAAGACTATGTAATAAGAGTAGGTAGTTTAGGGTTAAGATTAGAAGAAGGTAATGAATTAACATTATCTAGTCAAATACCTTTAGAAGATAAAGATGGAATGAACTTAGAGGGATTTAACTTTAGTTTAGTAAATGAAGGTAATATAGAGACAGATTATACTATTTATTTGGATGATATTCCATTAGATGAAGGTGAAACTAGGATGCCTGATTCTGCTATTAGATATAGTTTAACAAGAAATGATGTAGTAGGAGATGCAGATAATTTATCTAATATGGGGGTTAATCCTAATAGAGTAGTAGATAGTGGTAGTATAGCAGTAGATGAGACTATTAATTATACTTTAAGAATCTGGATAGATTATGATGCGACAAGTGAAGATGCTGGAGGAAAGACCTTTAAAGGAAAATTAAGAGTAGTTGCAAAACAATCAGTTGGAGAAAAGGCTAGTACGGTATTACTTGAAAATATACCAAAAGAAAACCAATATGATGATGGAACAGACACCTTTATAACAGGAGAAGATCCTAATAATTATATATGGTATAGTGGTAAGTTGTGGAGAGCAGTATCTGTTAATAAAGAAGCAGGAACAACTAAGTTAGTAACCCAGTGGAATATAAGTGCAATACCATATAATGAAGAAAATAATTCAGCATTTGAAGGAAGTTATATGGAAGACTGGTTAAATGATACAAGTGTAGATGGTTTCTTAGGTAATTTAAGAGATTATGAAAATTTCATTGTAACAGATGCTACATGGGATGCAACAATGGATGCAACAGACTTAGGAAGCATAACAAGACCAAACGGAACAACAACAGTAACAGCACCAGTAGGACTACTTAATACGTATGAATATCGATCTAGTTATACAGGAACAACATATAGTAATGGTTATTTAAATAATGGACTTTGGTGGTGGACCATAACACCATAT
>CALVVC010000004.1 GCA_944363755.1 uncultured Bacilli bacterium | reverse complement strand
TTCACCATAACAATATTGATAAACATCTTCCCCACTCATAAGTGACATCTGAGTAATACCATCAAATAATACTTCTATGGCATTGCCATAAATTTCCCAAAATTTATCACTATCTTTTGGAGACTCTAAATCAAAATCATCTTCTACCTTCATAGCATCAGTTTTTATTTCATTCTCATAATCATGATAAAAATGCTCAATATTTACATCAGTAGGAAAAAAATCATCTTTCTTATCTAATAATAACATTGTTAAAGCCTGACTAGGTTTAACTTGTGGTTTGCCGGTCTTTCTATATTGATTAACTTCTTTACTATATAACTCACTTAAACTCATACTACCACTCCTAAAACTTTAAGATATCTATTTTCTTTACATCATAACCATATTTTTTATAAATACTCTCAACATCTAAAGTAGTTACCTCATTTTCATTATAACCCATTTTCTTAACAACTGTCATTACTTCTTCTTCACTTTTACCTTCTATTTCTACATAAGTAGGTAACATTGGCCAAGTATCTATATCTATTTCCACTTTATCAAGATAATATCTAGTACGTTTATTTTCTTGATAATTTCTAGCTTTATATCCTAACTCATTTAAAATATAATTACACTTATCAAAGTCTGATATAATTATTTCAATTTCCTTAGTACCATCAATTAAAGGACTAACAATATTTTTAATAGTAAGAGTACTTTCTTCACCATTAGTTCTAAGTCTAATCCACTTGCCCTTAACTGTGGTATTAAAATCATAAACATAACGTTTCTGAAAAAAGTCTCCTACCTTTTCTGCTCCAAGATTTTCTAACTTCTTAATAAAAATATCTTTATCAATTTCTAAAATTCTAACTTCATATTCTGTATTCATAAAATTCCTCCAAAATAAAAAGTCCATATAAACTAAGAACGAGCATTACCCGTGGTACCATCTTATTTCATAGAAACTATGCACTTATACCTAATTAACGCTTAAGTCACGTTTTTTCTCCATCTATGTAACTTCAAAATATAACATTCTTAGTTTACACCTTCCACTAAGTCTCTTTAAAATAATTATATTTCTACTTTTAGACTTCTAAGAAAAATCTAAACTAAATATACCAAAAAAGTATTACTTAGTCAAATAATTTAGAGCTTATGTTAAGTATTTTTTAAAGTAGAACTTCTATAAAGTCAATATAAAATTTAATTTTAAACTAAAAAGATAGACTTTTAGGCCTATCTCTTAAGTTATATTACTTATTTATTAGTATAACTTCCACTAACTTGATTTAATCCATTTTGTACTAAACGTCTAGTGATTTCACCACCAACTGATCCATTAGCACGACTAGTAGCATCTGGTCCTAAATTAACACCAAATTCGTTAGCTATTTCATATTTCATTTTATCAATAGCTTGTTTAGCACCAGGAACTCTCATCTTCATTGAAGAGTTGTTTGAGTTGTTGTTCATTTGTTTCACCTCCTACACTAGTAGAATGTGAAGTTTTTTTTATTTAATACATTTTTTTTACTGGTAATTTTTACCTATAAAATATTTTCATATGTTTTTTCTTCTTTATAAGTAAATGTATTATCTATTGTTTCTTTTAGAATCTCTTTATAGTTAACTTTTGCTTCTTCTTTTAATGTTTCTTCTAATGTTGGATTAATAATTGGATGTTTTGGGACAAAGACTGTACAACAATCTTCATAAGGTAAGATACTTGTATTATAAGTATCTATTTTTTTAGCAATAGAGATTATTTCTAATTTATCAAGACACGCAACAGGTCTTATTACAGGTATATTTGTAACATTATTTATTACATACATACTATTTAAGGTTTGTGATGCTACTTGACCAATAGATTCTCCATTAATTATTATTTTAGCATTATATTTTTTACATAAAGCCTCCATTATTCTATACATCATTCTTCTCATAATAGTAATAACATAATTAGGTGATACATTCTTATAGATTTCTTCTTGTATTTTAGTAAAAGGTACTATATAAAGATTTATATCATTAGTATAAACTTTTAATTTATTTACTAAAGTTATTACTTTTTCTCTTGCTTCTAAACTAGTATGAGGTATTGCTTCAAAGTATACGGCATCTACTTTAATTCCTCTTTTCATAGCAAGAAAACCTGCAACAGGTGAATCTATTCCTCCACTTAACATTAATAATCCTTTACCTTGTATTCCACTAGGATAACCTCCTAAACCATTAAATTCATTATAATAGATATAAGTATTTTTCTCTCTTATTTCTACATGAATAATAACTTCTGGATTATTAACATCTACTTTAATATTATCCTTATTTTTTAAAACTATACCTCCAAATATTTTAGATAATTCCATACTAGTTTTAGGAAAAGATTTATCACTTCTTTTAGTTTCAACTTTAAAAGTTTTAAAGTTTTGTAATTTAACTGTTTTAATTAATTCATCTTTAATAGAGTTCATATCACTATTAGTAACATAGGCAATATGATATTTATGTATACCAAATATCTCGTGTATTTTATTAATAATAGACTCTTCATCTTCTACATTATAGTGTATATACATTCTAGATAAATCTTTTTCTATAAGAACATTAAAGTCTTTTAATTTACTCTCTATATTTTTTGTTAAAGTTTTAACAAAAAAATTACGATTACCTTTTTTTGTAGTTAATTCTCCATATTTAATTAATATTACTTTTTCCATAAGCTTTTCCTTTCTAATAGTCTAAACTATCAAAATCTAATAAGAAATCAACTATTCCCATAATTACAATCCCTTTTTCATCTCTCCATCTTTTTATATTATCTTTTACTATTATTATTTTTCTAAAAAAGTCATTTGTATTTATTAATGAACGTTCTTCTTGCTCTTTTTTTTCCTTACTATCTATAGTTAGAGCAGATTGTATATAGTATCTATTATTTCCTCTATTAGCAACAAAATCAATTTCTAGTTTCTTTTGCCCGCTTTTATCTCTTACCTCGACAACTCCAACATCTACACTGAATCCTCTTCTTTTAAGTTCTATATATATAATGTTTTCCATTAGATGATTTTCTTCCTGCTGTCTAAAATTTAAAAATGAATTTCTAATACCTATATCAGTAAAATAATATTTTTTAGGTGTTTCAATATATTTTTTACCTTTTACGTCATAACGTTTTGTACTTTCTATCAAAAAGGCATCTTCTAGATAATTTAAATAATTATATATAGTTTTATCAGTTATAGATGTATTTTTATTATTAGATTTAAAAGTATTAGCAAGTTTTAAAGGGTTAGTAAGAGAACCTACTAATGAAGATAATATTTCTACAATAGTATATAAGTCTTGTTCATTTTGAATATTATTTCTTTCTATTACATCATTTAAATAAACATTCTTTCTTTGATTTTCTAAATATGCCATTTTATCTATTTCATTTTTATATGATAATACTAAAGGTAGTCCTCCATAAGTATAATATTCTTGCCATGCATCCTCTTTACTACCTTCATAGGCACTATAAAATTCACTGAAAGAAAGAGGATAAACTCTGATTTCATCACCTCTACCTCTAAATTCAGTAATTATATCTGAAGATAAAAATTTTGAATTGCTTCCAGTTACATAAACATCTAAATTTTCTTTTCTTAAAAGTCCATTTAGTAAAGATTCAAAACCTTCAACAAGTTGTATCTCATCTAAAAGAATATAATGTAAGTCATCATCTTTAATTTGTGATTTTATATATGTATTAAGATTATGAACATCTAATAATGATTCACTATCATCATCATCAAGGCTAACCATAATAATGTGATCTGCATTTACCCCTGTTTCTAGTAAATAGTTCTTAAAGATATGGTTAAGTAGATAAGATTTACCACATCTTCTTATTCCAGTTATTATTTTTATTAAATGGTTTTCTTTTCTATCAATAAGCTTTTGTAAGTAGTAGTCTCTTTTTATTTCCATATAATAACACGCTCCTTTTCTTTTAGAATAACATAATAATTAATATAAAACAAGAAGCCATTACGAATTTTTATACATTTTACACATTTTTCGTAATGACTTCTTGCTTTAATAATTCTATATTTTTTCTTCTTCTACAGTATCTATTAATTCTAAATAATGTGACCAACTCAATTTGGCAGACACTGTCTTCCAAATTGGATAAGTCAGATAAAATTTTCTCATAGTCCTTAAATTTCTTGATGAGAAGCCTTTACCAAATTCATCAGTTATTTTTTTAAATAATTTATCTAAAATGGCATCTCCATAAGATGCTCTTTTATCGCCCTTTTGAATATCCATAATAATCTTACCAATATTCCAATATAGATTAAGCATTTCTATATTAACAGTAGTATATACTTTATTTCTTGCATTAATTACTAATTCTTTAATATTATCATAAATATTATTAATTTCAGTTTCTTCTATTATTTCGTAGTCATAAGTCTCTTTTACAAAATATCTTTTAATATTTTTATAAACTCTTTTGCTTCTTCTATAGTACTATCTTTAGATAAAGAGAGTCTTAATGATGTTTTAGATATTTCTTTATCTTTTGTTAATAGATAGATGCTTTTAGAATAATCTTCTTTAGAAGAACATGCTGTTTTAGTAGATAAATAGACATCTTTTGCTTCTAATTTATGGATCATAGTCTCTGGTTTAATACCTTTAATACTAAAGTTTAAGATATAAGGAGAGGCATCCATTTTAGAGTTTATAGTAATAGAATCTATCTTACTTAATTCATCTCTTAGATAGTTATTAATCTCTTTTACTTTTAGATATGCTTTAGATTGTTCTTTTAATGCTAGGCGTAGTGCTTTTGCAAAGGATGCTATTAGAGGTAAGGCTGGTGTTCCTGCTCTATAGATAGTTTGACTATCTCCTCCGTTTATTATAGGAGATAAGTTAATTTTTTCTTTTTTTATGAGTAAAGCTATTCCTTTAAGACCATTAAATTTATGAGCTGATGCTGAGAATAGGTCTACATATTTCAGATTTACATCTATTTTAGTTAAACTTTGTGTTCCATCTACATGAAATATTGCTTTACTTTCTTCTTTAATAATCTTTCCTATAGTATCTATATCTTGTATAATACCTAATTCACTATTTACATGATGAATAGAAACAAGTATAGGGTCTAGTTTTAATTTTTCTTTTAAATCATTAATATCTATATGATAATTATCATCTAATTTTAAATTAATAACTTCTACATCTTTTAGACTGTTTAAAGTATTAGTAATAGAAGGATGTTCTAAAATAGTAGTAAGTATTATTCTTTTTCTATTAGGATATGCATCTAGTACTCCTTTAATTGCTAAGTTATTAGATTCACTACTACTACTTGTAAATATTATTTCATCTTCTTTTATATGAAGTAAATCTGCAACTTGTTTAGTAGCAGCATTCATTAGTTTTTTACTTTCAAATCCTAATTTATGAATAGAATTAGCATTACCAATATATTCTTTAGATACCTTAACAAAGGTATCTAAGACTTCTTCATTTACTTTAGTAGTTGCAGCATTATCAAAATATATCACTTTTATCACCCTTTTCATTAATTATAGTATAGTCATTATTTCTTAAGATTTCTTCTGTTATTTTATAATCTCTATATTTATTAAAAACTATAGAAATATTTTTAGCAAGAGAAAAGATATTCTTAGTAAATAAATTATTATTTTTAAGAAGATATTTTTTTATATCTTTAATATTAAGAGATTCTAGAATAACTATTAGTTCTTCTATGTCATTATTATTCTTTAATAAGGTAATTTCTTCTTTATTAAAGCCTAAATTTTGTAGTATTTTTTTATTGTATGTTTTCATAGGCCCTCCGGTTAATTAACTATACTACTATTATTTAAACTAAATTGCAAGGCATAATAAAAGTTTTGCAAGTATTATCACAAAACTTCTATGTTTTTTATTTTTTCTTTTATTACTTCTATTGTTTTATCATAATTATAATCTAAAATTAATAACGGGAAAGTACTTAATATATATAATTCATTTGTGCTTTTTTTTAACTTTAATTGTTCATCTAAAATCAATTCATGATTTATTTCTTTACTATTAATTATTTTTCTTACTTTATTGTAATTTATCCATATAATATAACATAGTTGTTTATTAGATAGTTTATTTTTCTTTAAAATAGTTTCATTATTTACTAACTTTTTATAGTCCTTACCATTAAAATTATTTAAAGATATTTTTCTACCTAAATATTCTAAGTCTGGAATATTTTTTAAATAATAAAATGACTCTACCATAGGATAATTAATATATAACTTTCCTAGTTCTGTTTCGTTATTAAATACGTTTAAAATATCTTTAATTTTACTATCTTTATACTTATGATAGTGTGGCTCAAAATCAAAAACTAAATATATAGAAGAAAAAGCATTTTTGGATAATATATTTTTATCTATCTCTAGTCCTTTTTCAACTCTTAAATAAGAAACAATATCATCATAATCTCCTTTTTTATAAGCATCATATAACTCATATATTGGATTGGAAAAAGTAACAATATCATAATCAGATCCTATTAAAGATAATAATCCATGGCTATTACTTCCTAATATTCTTGGTTCTTCTTTTTCTCCTTCGACTATTAATAATATTTTACTTCTCAAATTCTCCTCCTAACATCATTTTTTCAAGATTATGAGTTTTTCTTATTACTTTATTTGTACTGTCAGCGAAACTAGTTATTTTACCTTTTCTCATAATTGCATAACAATCTGGTCTCATTAACTCATTATCAATTAAATATGTATTGTGTGAAGTAAGTACTGATTGAAATTCACTTTTATTATTTATATATTTTAATATATATTCTGATAATTCATAATGATAGAAGGCATCGAATTCATCTAAATATACAAAAGAAATGTTTTCAGTTCTATTCATCCAATAAAAGAATAAAAGTAAAGATCTAGTTCCTGTTGATGCTACTAATTCAAATCTTACTTTATAATTTTTATATTTGACTCCTATAACTTTTTTTCCTGACTCACTAATTTCACATAAATCGTAATCTTGTCCGCATTCTTTTAAAAATCTCTCTAATTTTGTTAAAAGTCTATTATTAATAATAAAATCATTTATATTTTCACTATTTGCCATTACTCCCATAAATTCATTATATCTTAAACTTCTAAACCAAAGCATATTATTTACAAATTCCATTAATAATCTTACTGGGTTATCTTCTTGCCAATACATTGTATTATTATAAATATATTTTAGAGCGGATATTTCCCTATTTTTTTTACTAATATCTATTGTTTTCGCTTCTTCTATATAATTATCAAACTTATTTGTTTGATAATTATATTTAAAGATTGTATTTTCATTAACAATAAGTTCTTCTTTAAGTAATTCTCTTCTTTCATTTTTAGAATATTTATAAATAATATTTTTATTACCAAATAAAAACTCATAACTAAAGTCTACTGTATCATCTATACTATCATAGTTTTTATAACATAAATATAGTAAATTATCTCCATAATTATCTGTTAAATGTGTTGTTATATCCATAATAGCAGCACCTAAATTACTTTTGCCAGAGTTATTAGGTCCATATATTAATAATTTGTTAATAAGATTATTTTTGATTAAATTTTGATTAAACTCATATTCATGGACTTTTGAAAAATCTAATACTATTTTTTCTTTGAAATTTTTAAAGTTTTTTACTGTAAATTTTTTTAACATTATAAATACCTCCATATTAATTGTACCTCCTTTGCATTTTTTTTGCAACATAAATGTATTTTTTTTACATCAATATTATATGCAAAAAAAATGTCTTTATTCTGCAAAGACATTTTCTATAGTTAGAATCTTATTATCATAACTTTTGATTACGCCAATAAGAGAGATAGGAGCATTTCTATTTAATTCTTTTATGTTTTTGGATAAAAGATTTGCTTTTACAGTTAAATCATATTTACCTTCTATATCATCAGTAAATTTTAAAGTAATAGTATTATTTTTATTATTTTTACTAGAAATAGTTCCCGTTAATCTTATAAATTCTCCTAGATGATTATTATTATCATTAATAATAGAGTAAGCAAGTTCTCTTATAGTATAGTTTTTAGGATTAGTACTATATTTAATAGACCATGAGCCTATAACAGTATCACGTCTACCTACTTTTTGGTTATATTTTATTACTTTATAACCTAGACCATAATATTCTTTAGTACCACCATCATCATAGACTTTTGTTCTAATAGCAAGGAAAGGACCAATATTAGCTTTTGTTACTAATAAAATATCTGTAGTTATAAGTAGTCCTAATACTATTATAACTATCATAACAATAGTAGATATCTTCTTTATCTTTTTTTCTTCTTCTAAAGGTATTCCTTCTAATTTTTCCTCTGTTTGCATAAATGCCTCCTCTAACTATTTATCTTTTCTAAAAACTCCTCTTCTGTCCATATTGGTATATTTAAACTTTTTGCTTTATCATATTTACTACCAGGATTATCTCCTACAATAACTGCATATGTTTTTTTTGATACAGAGCCTACTGTCTTTCCACCTCTATTTTCTATTAAAGCTTTCGCTTCATCTCTTGAGAGTTTAGTAAGAGTTCCCGTTAAAACAAAGCTTTTATCCATAAAGTCTTCATTAAGGTTTAATTCTTCACTAATATATTCCATATTAAGTCCTAATTCTTTTAATTCATCTATCATCTTTAGATTATCAACACTTGCAAAGTAATCTACTATATTTTTAGAAATAATAGGACCAATATCAGGAATATCTACTAATTCATCATACTTAGCCTTACTTAAATTATCTATATTCTTATATGTTTTAGCAAGTATTTTAGCTTTTTCTTTACCAACATTTTTAATTCCTAAACCAAATAATAATCGTTCTAAGGAGTTAGTTTTACTTTCTTCTATAGCATTTAATAAATTAGTAACAGATTTTTCACCGTATCCTTCTAATTTTATTAAAGCATCTTTTTTAGATGATAATCTATAAATATCAGGAATAGTTCTTATAAAATTAAAGTTATATAAGTCTTCCATTAATCTTTCTCCTAAGCCATCTATATTCATAGCAGGGCGAGATACAAAATGAATAAAGCTTTCTATATGTCTTGCTGGACAATTAGGATTAGGACAGTAATAGTCTACTTCTCCTTCTTTTTTTATTAGTTTAGTATTACAGATAGGACAGTTTGTAATCATTTTAAATGGTATTTCTTCTCCTGTTCTTCTTTCAATTTTTGATTCTACTACTTCAGGTATTACATCTCCTGCTTTTCTAATAGAAACTGTATCGTGAATCATTAAACCTTTTTTTATTACATAATCTTCATTATGTAAAGTCGCTCTACTTATAGTAGAACCCATTAATTGTACTGGATCTAGAATAGCATTGGGGGTTATTTTACCAGTTCTTCCTACAGTAAATAATATATCATTTAATTTAGTTAATACTTCAAGAGCAGGAAATTTATAAGCGATAGCCCATCTAGGAGTTCTTGCAGTAAAACCTAATTTCTTTTGGTCTTTTAGATTATCTACTTTTATTACAACTCCATCTATATCGTATGGAAGACTATCTCTTAGTTCTCCTTTTTCATGGATATAAGCCATTACTTCATCTATATTTTTAACTATTCTATTATTAGGATTAGTCTTAAAACCTAAACTTTTCATAAACTCTAAAGCTTCATGATGAGTTTTAATTCCAAAGTCTTCTGGATTAGGTAAATGGTATAAAAAGGCATCTAAATTACGTTGTGCTGCTACTTTAGAGTCTAGTTGTCTAATTGATCCTGCTGCAGCATTTCGTGGATTCTGAAGAGGTTTTTCACCTTTAGAGATACGTTCTTTATTAATTTTTTCTAGTGTTTCTTTACTCATATAAATTTCTCCTCTTACTTCAATATCAAGAGGTTGTTTTAACTTTAAAGGTATACTTTTAATAGTTTTTACATTATGAGTAATATCTTCACCAATTACACCATTACCACGAGTAGCAGCGGTTGTTAATATACCTTTTTCATATTTTAAGGATACAGATAGTCCATCTATTTTTAATTCACATACATAAGGAGAATGAACACCACTATTTTCTATTCTTTGTAAAAAATCTATTATTTCATCTTCATTAAAGACATCTCCTAAAGATAACATAGGTATAGTATGTTCTATTTTTTTAAATTCATCTATTACTTCTCCTCCTACTTTTTTAGTAGGTGATGTAGGCTGTACCCATTCTGGGTGTAATTTTTCAATAGTTTCAAGTTCTCTATAAGCAGCATCATACTCTTGATCTGTTATTTTAGGGTCATCTAATACATAATAGTTATAAGAAGCTTCATCTATTATCTTTATTAGATAGTTCATTCTTTCTTTAGTAATGTTATTTTCCATAAAAGACCTTCTTTCTATTGGTTTTTCCACAACTCTTGTGGATAAAGTCCTTCTTTAGTTAGTTTTTTTATAGCTTTTTCCACAATTTCTTTATCTTCTTTATATGTCATACCATACCAAGTAGAACTTGTATTTATAACATCGATGGTTTTAATATTTTTCTTAAGACATATATCTAAGACATCTGGTATTTGAAATTCATAATTAGTAAGATTCTTTTGATGTAATGATAAAAACATTGATAATTCATCACTTAATATATCAAATAAATCAGGTGAAAATAGTAAAAGATTCATACATACAAGAGTATCTTCATCTAATTCAAAACCATTACTACTATAAAGGGGAGAGGCAATTATCTTATTTTTTTTCTTTACGACATTACATTCTGTTATTTTAGATAGTTTGTTATTATTTACTTCCATAACTCCTCTTTTAGCAGAACCATTAGGAGTTAAGGTATTACCTACAATATATCCTACAATACCATAGTGATTATAAATGATATCATCTAAATATTCACTTGCTTTTAAAAATGCATCTCTTCCATAAAAATCATCAGCATTTATAACTGCGAAAGGTTCATTTATTTTATTTTTAGCACAGTATATAGCATAGGCAGTACCTAAAGGTTTAGTTCTTTTCTTTAATAATGGTTTAAATTTTTTAGGGATATAATCATCATTTTGAAAGACATATTCTACTTTTATAAAAGGCTCTACTCTTTTTCCTATTGTTTCTTTAAAACTTTTATAAAACTCTTCTTTTATAATAAAGACTATTTTAGTAAAACCAGCTTCTTTTGCATCATAAATAGAATAATCTATGATAAATTCTCCATTTGGTCCAACAGGTTCCATTTGTTTTAGGCCACCAAATCTTGAGCCTAAGCCTGCTGCCATGATTAATAATGTTTTATCTTTTTTCATTGCTACCTCCATAAAAATTATTACTATATATTCCCTCTTTAATCATATTATTTATAGCATTTACTACTAACTTTTTATCTTCTTTATATGTTACGCCATACCACTTAGCATTAGTTTCTATAACACTTACTATAACTCTATTTTCTTTTAATAGTTCATTTAAAACTATAGGAATTAAAAACTCACAGTTATCTAGGTTATCTTTATTATCTTCTAAGAAGATAGGCAATTTTTCTTCTAGAATTTTAAATAGATTAGGAGTAAAAAGTAACATATTCATAGAACAGATAGTATCTTTTTCTACTTCAAAAGGACTACTACCATCAAGAGGTGATACTTTTACTGAATCACCAACTAATTCTGTACTGCTTTCAATGATTGTAATTAGTTCATTATTTTCATTAACTTTACAAACTCCACGTTTAGCGGCTCCATTTTCTGTTAAAGTATTACCAAGCCTATATGCGATTAAGCCATAATGATTATCTTTAATATTAGATAAGTAATTACTTGCTTTTATATAGGCATCTCTTCCATAAAAATCATCAGCATTAATTATAGCGAATGGCTCATTGATTTTATCTTTAGCACAGTATATAGCATGAGCAGTACCAAGAGGTTTTTCTCTTGTCTTTAACAATTCTTGATACTTTCTAGGTATATTATCATTATTTTGAAAAACATATTCTACCTTAATATGAGATTCTACTCTTTTACCAATAGTTTCTTTAAATATATTAAAGTTTTCTTCTTTTATGATAAAAACTACCTTATTAAAGCCTGCTTTGATAGCATCATAAATTGAATAATCAATAATAAATTCATTATTTGGTCCAACAGGCTCCAATTGTTTAAGTCCTCCAAAACGGCTACCCATTCCTGCTGCCATGATTAGTAATGTTTTATCTTTCATATGTCCTCCTAGTGTTTTTTTATTTTAATTTTAGTACAGTATCACAAAATTCTAGCTTTTTTTTACTTAATTTTCACATTTTTCCATGTTTTGTAAGTGCTCTAACCATAATATCTTTTTAAGTAAATTATTTTATCTTGAATGGATAAACCTATTACATCTTCATCATTTTCATCTGTTATTGTTCTACCATATATTCCATCTAATTTTCCAAAACTTACAACATTATTATTAATTTTATTTAATAATTTATTATTTATATATATTATATCTCCTACTTTAGGTAATACGTCAACATCATAAAACTCTATATTGATGTTATACGACTTATTATTAGAGTCTTTTAAGATATAATTATAACCATCTATATTTTCTATTATTAATTTAATCATAATAAGCTTTCTCCTTTTACTATTTTATAAATGCTTGCCTTTGGCTTGTAATCTTTCTTCTAATTCTGGTAATAGTGGTATGTTAACATTTTCTACATTTTTATACTTTGAATAAAAATAGAAGTCGATAGTTTTAACATTTGGTAAAGATATATTTGTTAGAGAGTTATTAGAGTCGAGAAAGCTGTTCCCTACTGTTGTTACATTTGGTAAAGATATACTTGTCAGGGAGTTATTAAAGGCGAGAAACTCATTTCCTATTGTTGTTACATTTGGTAAAGATATACTTGTTAGAGATTTATTATTAAAGAGAAATGCATTACCTATTGTTTTTGCTTTTGGTAGAGATATACTTGTCAGGTAGTTATTTATTATAAGAAAATTATCACCTATTGTTGTTACATTTGGTAAAGATATACTTGTTAAAGATCTATTATCAGAGAGAAACTCATTACCTATTGTTTTTGCTTTTGGTAGAGATATACTTGTCAGGGAATTATTATCACTAAGAAAATAATCACCTATTATTGTTGCACTTGGTAAGGATATACTTGTTAAAGATCTATTATTAAAAAGAAACTTATCACCTATCGTTGTTGCATTTGGTAAAGATATGTTTGTTAGAGAGTTATTACTAAAGAGAAAACTCCAACCTAATGTTATTACATTTGGTAAGGATATACTTGTTAAAGATTTATTACGAGAGAGAACCTCATTACCTATTATTGTTACTTTGGGTAAAGATATACTTGTTAATACTTTATTATGGCGCAGAAAATAATCTCCTATTTTTTCCAACTTATTGTTCTTTAATTCAACTATTTTGTTATTTTTATCTAATGTTATAACTATATCTATTTCGTTACTAGCATCAGTTTTTATTAAAATATTTTTATTATCTTTATCTTTTTCTATTTTTATATCACATATTTCACCAATTGTATCAGGAAAACAATCACTGATATATTTATCATAAAGTCTTATCTTCTTATTTTTTAAATCTAAAATAAAATAATCTAATACAACATATTGTTCATGAGGATACTCTTTTACTTCAAAGTTATCTATTATTATATTATTTTCACAGTAATAAATATTATTTATTTCATAATTGTATTTATAATATTTTCCATCGTTCGCTCTTACATAACCAGGAATTTCAAACGTTTTTTGTAAATGAGATTGGTGCGTTCCATAATACTTATCAAAACTTGCTGTAAGTCCTGGTATAATATTATCTAAGTTGTTACCAAAAGTTGAATCAGGATTATTTACAGTATGATTATATCTGTTTTTAATAGATAGAGTATGACTATCATCTCTAGTAAACTGAATACTTATAACTGATGTTCCATATTTATCTTGCCTTTCTGGGTTTGGAAAGTTTTCTCTTTTTATTTCATCTACATTTTCTTTTATGGCAAAAAATACAAAACATCTATTTAATCTTCCTCCCCAAAATGTACATAACTCTTCACCTTCGGCATAATACTTCTTAAAGCTTTGTATTTCTTCTTCACTATGACACTCATATAAAATATACCCTGCTTCTTTTAATAGTTCTTCTGGTCTTTTGGATGCAACTTCTTCATAGCCATTTTCAACATCTATCATACTATATATATAATTTTTAAATTTTTCTTCTAAACCATTATCTATAATATCTTTAGATAATGATTTACTTTCTTTAAAGTTATCATGTAATAACTTTGATAATAATCCTTCTTGTTCTAATATGGTAGGAAACAACTCTCGACAAAGATGCATCATTTCTTCACCATATTTTTTCTTTATAAGCTTTAAATCTTTATTCATAGACTTCTCCTTTATTATATTTTATCCATAATATCTTTTTAAGTAAATTATTTTATCTTGAATAGATAAACTTATTATATCTTCATCATTTTCATCTGTTATTGTTCTACCATATATTCCATCTAATTTTCCAAAACTTACAACATTATTATTAATTTTATTTAATAATTTATTATTTATATATATTATATCTCCTACTTTAGGTAATACGTCAACATCATAAAACTCTATATTGATGTTATACGACTTATTATTAGAGTCTTTTAAGATATAATTATAACCATCTATATTTTCTATTATTAATTTAATCATAATAAGCTTTCTCCTTTTACTATTTTATAAATGCTTGCCTTTGGCTTGTAATCTTTCTTCTAATTCTGGTATTAATGGAATATTAACTGTATCTATGTTTTTACATTTATCACAGAAGAGGTCTCCTATGATTTCAGCACTTGGTAATTCTATGCTTGTTAATGATGTATTTCTATTAAGGAACCAATCACCTATATTTCTTACGTTTGGTAATTCTATATGTGTTAAAGAGTTATTTTTATAAAGAAACTCATTACCTATGTTTTCGACATTTGGTAATTCTATACTTGTTAATGCGTTATTATAAGTAAGAAAACCATGACCTATGCTTGTAGCATTTGGTAGTTCTATACTTATTAATGAGTTATTAAAGTAAAGAAAACGATTACTTATGCTTGTAACATTTGGTAATTCTATACTTGTTAATGCATTATTTTGAGAAAGAAAATCATAATCTATGCTTCTAACATTTGGCAATTCTATACTCGTTAATGATTTGTTATTAAAAAGAAAACAATTACCTATGCTTGTAGCATTTGGTAAGGATATACTTGTTAAAGATCTATTATTAAAAAGAAACTTATTACCTATCGTTGTTGCATTTGGTAAAGATATGTTTGTTAGAGAGTTATTACTAAAGAGAAAACTCCAACCTAATGTTATTACATTTGGTAAGGATATACTTGTTAATACTTTATTATGGCGCAGAAAACAATCTCCTATTTTTTCCAACTTATTGTTCTTTAGTTCAACTATTTTGTTATTTTTATCTAATGTTATAACTATATCTACTCCGCCACTAGCATCAGTTTTTATTAAAATATTTTTATTATCTTTATCTTTTTCTATTTTTATATCACATATTTCACCAATTGTATCAGGAAAACAATCACTGATATATTTATCATAAAGTCTTATCTTCTTATTTTTTAAATCTAAAATAAAATAATCTAATACAACATATTGTTCATGAGGATACTCTTTTACTTCAAAGTTATCTATTATTATATTATTTTCACAGTAATAAATATTATTTATTTCATAATTGTATTTATAATATTTTCCATCGTTCGCTCTTACATAACCAGGAATTTCAAACGTTTTTTGTAAATGAGATTGGTGCGTTCCATAATACTTATCAAAACTTGCTGTAAGTCCTGGTATAATATTATCTAAGTTGTTACCAAAAGTTGAATCAGGATTATTTACAGTATGATTATATCTGTTTTTAATAGATAGAGTATGACTATCATCTCTAGTAAACTGAATACTTATAACTGATGTTCCATATTTATCTTGCCTTTCTGGGTTTGGAAAGTTTTCTCTTTTTATTTCATCTACATTTTCTTTTATGGCAAAAAATACAAAACATCTATTTAATCTACCACCGCGAAATGTGCATAACTCCTCTCCTTCAGCATAATATTTCTTGAAACTTTGTATTTCTTCTTCGCTATGACATTCATATAGTTTATATCCTGCTTCTTTTAATAATTCTTCTGGTCTTTTAGATACAACTTCTTCATAGTTATTTTCGACATCAACTTGATTATATATATAATTTTTAAATTCTTCTTCTAGATTATTATCTATAATGTCTTTAACTAATGACCTGCTTTCTTTAAAGTTATCATGTAATAACTTTGGTAACAAGCCTTCATGTTCTAATAAGGTAGGAAATAATTCACGACAAAGATGCATCATTTCTTCGCCATATTTTTTCTTTATTATTTTTAAATCTTTATTCATAACTTCCTCCTTTATATTTTCGTTAAACTCTTATGATTTTTCATTAACTTTTTAATTCCATAAGGATGTTTAAAAGCGACACTGACTAGAGAATTAGTAACATCTACTACTTTACCTGCTCCAAAATGTTCATGTACTACATAATCACCAACTTGATAATCTACATTTTCATCTCTAATAACATCTTCTTTATTGATTTGTTTAACTTCTTCTTTTCTTTTAGTATTACTATCAATTAGACTCTCATCTATCTCATTTATAAATCTACTTGGTGGATTAATGCTATCTTCTCCAAATAATACTCTTCTTCTAGCATTTAAAAGATATAGTTTTTCTTTCGCTCTAGTTATGGCAACATAACAAAGTCGTCTTTCTTCTTCTGTTTCACTTGCATTCATTAATGAGTTGCGATGAGGAAATATTCCTTCTTCAAGTCCTAAAACAAAGACAATATCATATTCTAATCCTTTAACAGAGTGAATAGTCATTAGACTTACTTTATTTCGTGAATCTTTATATTCATCTTTATCATTAACTAAACTTACTTCATATAAGAAGTCTTCTAAAGATACTAAACCCATTCTTTCTTCGAAAGCTTTAGTAATAGACTTAAACTCCTCAAGGTTTTCTAATCTAACTTCACTTTCAATACTTTTCTCACTAACTAGTTCTTGCTTTATTCCGGTAGTATCTAAAACTATATCTATTAACTCAGTTAAAGTTACATTTTCTGATACTTTTTTAAGAGATTCTATTATTTTTTTAAAGTTTTCTTCTTTACCCCCATCTATCGCTTCATATAAACTTACTCCTAAACTATCTGCTTTTTCGGTTAAATGTTCTATACTTTTTAGTCCTATTCCTCTTTTAGGAGTATTAATAACTCTTAAAAAACTTATATCATCTTTAGGATTATAAATTAATTTAAGGTATGCTAGTAAGTCTTTAATCTCTTTTCTTTGATAGAAACTGAATCCTCCAACGATACGATAAGGAATATTATCTTTTAATAGTTCTTCTTCAATTACACGGGACTGAGCATTAGTTCTATAAAGTATAGCGATATCACTAGCATCTTTACCACTATCTAATAGTTTTTTTATCTCCATAGCAGTATAGTGACTTTCATCTTTTTCATCGTAGGCTCTATAATAGGTAATTTTATCTCCTTCTCCTTTAGTAGACCAAAGATTTTTCTCTTTTCTTTTTTCATTATTTTTAATAACACAGTTTGCAGCATCTAATATTGTTTTAGTAGAACGATAATTTTGTTCCAACTTAATACTTAAGGCATTAGGATAATCTTTTTCAAAGTTTAAGATATTTTTATAATTAGCCCCTCTAAACCCATATATCGCTTGATCAGCATCTCCTACTACACAAATATTTTTATATTTAGCACTTATCATTTTAGATAAGATATACTGAGCTTCATTAGTATCTTGATACTCATCTATTAATATATATTTATAACGTTCTTGATATTTTTGTAAAACCTCAGGATATTTTCTAAATAAAGTTATAGGTAGTAGCAGTAAATCATCAAAATCCACAGCATTGTTTTTCTTTAGTTTATCTTCATATTTATAATAGACTTCACTTATGACATTATCATAATCACTAGCAATATATCTTTCATAGTCTTTTGGAGAAACAAGTTCGTTTTTACAATTACTTATTTTATTTCTAATCGCTTTAGGATTATAAATCTTAGGGTCATAGTTTAGGCTTTTTAATATTTTCTTTACAATAGTTAGGGAGTCATCACTATCCATAATAACAAAGTTATTTGTATAATCTAATTTATTATAGTTTTCTCTTAATATTTTAAGTCCGAATGAATGGAATGTTGATATTTGAATATTTTTAGCGATAGATCCTATCATTTTATCAACGCGTTCTTTCATTTCTAAAGCTGCTTTATTAGTAAATGTTATTGCAAGTATCTCATAAGGAGATATATCTAATTCTTCTATTAAATAAGCAATTTTGGTTGTTAATACTTTAGTCTTACCAGATCCAGCTCCTGCTAATATTAAAAGAGGTCCTTCATTATATAAAACGGCTTTTTTTTGTTCTTTATTTAAGTTATCTAAATCTATCATAATTATTACCTACTTCCTATTTCATTATATCATTATTTCTTTAAGGGGAAAAGAAAAAGAAGAACTCTTTATTCTTCTTTTATATCAGTATTAAGCACATAGAGAAAATAGTTTATATTACGATAGAAATTATCTAAGGCAAGAGGCTCTATTATAAAATATAGTTTAACATCTAGTAAATCTTTTATCATATCTTTTATTAATAGTCTTATTCTTCTTATAACTGTAATACTTCTTTCTGTTAGACTTAATTGATTTTCTGGGGATAGTGGTAAGTTATTATAATCTTCAAGTAACTTTGGATATATTTCGTTTAAAATGTTATTTAATACTTCTATATATGAAGTAGCATTTGTATCTATTAAACCTCTTAAGAATGATGTTATTTCATATGCTGCTATATTGTAGCCATATTCTGTATCTAAGGCGATAATTGGATCTTTTTTTATTTTTTCTTTTAGTCTATTTAACTCTCCTATATATAGTTCAATTGTTATAATCATAAAATTATACATAGCAGGATATGAGTATGAGAATAGATTATTAGTAGTCATTTCTTCTCTTATTTCTTTAGCTAGTTCTAAAAAATCATTGGCAATACTTAAGGCTCTATCATTAATAGAAGTCATTATTCTTATTAGTTCATCAGTTATTTCAAAGGTATCTGTAGGTGTTAGTTCAAGTTGTTTTTCTGTTATATCTGTACTAAGACTTAAATTAAAAAGTTTTTCTGTTAGTTTTTCTATAGGTAGAGTATACTCTGTATAAAATATCTTATAGTCAAACCCTTTAGAAGGTACTTTTCCATTAGTAAGTGTTACTGTTTCTCTTCCTAAATCTTGACTTTTTTTAGCAAGTGTTTCACTTCTTTCTTTATATGGATTATTACCATAAAATGAAAGAGCAATATTAATGCAAAAGTCTCTTAATGCCCTTAGATAATATAGATTAGCATCTATAGATTCTTTATAAAACTCTTCTTCTGTTAACATTTTATCACCAATAAATTATATGCAAGAGAAAAAAGAGATAGTATTTTAACTAATCTCTTATACTCTGATATAATTTATTTAATTCTGTTAAAGGGTTATCTTCAACAGTTTTTACTTCTTCTTTTACTTCTTCTTTCTCTTTTTCTTCTTTTAGTATCTTAACCATAAGTTTATATTCATCTATAGTAAAGTTTTGTCCTAATAAATTTATAGCAGGTTGTTCTTCTTTTTTATCTTCTATAATAACTTGTTTCTTAGGAACTTTATAAGCTTCTTTTACATCAAAATCACGAATTATATTATAGTTTGTAAAAGATTCTACTTGAATTAAATTATGTTTATATTGATATTTTCTAATTAAATAGTATATTAGTAGAATAGCTATCCAGAAAACAAAGATAAACATACTTAGTTCTAAGATACTTCTAACGGCATTACTACTATATAATTCTGTTATATTAAAGACATCTAGTTCAAGTGTTGTAATTTGTGATATGGCTAGTATAAATAGATACATGATAATTGCAAAAGCGGTACTATTTATAACTTTCAATTTAAACTCTGCCTTATTACTAAATATTGTTTTAAATAGTACAATGTTTGTTATGATTAGCATAAGAATATAAATAACAATATTTGGAAAGTAATAAGTTATAAATACTTCATTAATAGCATAATCTAGCAAAGTCATAAAACTGTTTCCATACTCTACTGCTATAAAGATAAAACCTGCTAAGTATAAAAGAATATAAGTTCTTCTACTTTGTTTTCTGTTAGATCCATTAGTAGTAATAAATATGATTGTTAGAATTACTATTAATGCTAATATCATTAAATATAAATTTTTAGATATAATTAAATCAAAAACTGTTTGTACTTTGGTTATCAATGATAAAGGATTCATTAATAACACCCCCTTTATTCAATTGATGATAATTCTGCTATATATATAGTTTGAGTAGAACTATCATCTTTAGTACAGGTAATTAAGGTAAGAGTTCTCTTAGCATAATTTCTCTTAATAGAGACAGTACCTGTATTTTTTTCTTTATATATATTTGTTATTTTATAGGTATAATTTAATCCTGCATAGGTAACTATCGCTTCATCTCCTACTTCTAGTTTATATAAATCTTTAAAAAATGCTTTCCAACCAGTACCAGAGTGCCCTGCTATTATTAAGTTACCATTATTAACATCAGGCAAATCACTACCTTTTATTATTTCTATATTTGCTTCTACTGTATTAAGCTTTGAATTAATATTGTAAAAACCCCTTCTAAACTTTATTTTAGGTATTTCTAAGTAACCTATATAACTTTCAATATCTTGATAATTCTCTTTAGTTGTTTCTTTTTCATCAGTAGTAATCTCTGTTGTATTTACACTATATATTTCTGTTTCTTGTTTTTTATATAGTTGTTCATTCATATAGTCATATGCAAAGAGTTTTTTTTCACTGATGAAATTATAAAGAATAAAGAATCCTCCGAGTGTTATTACAAAGGCTCCAATAAGAGCGACTGTACTAGGAGAGATTCTTTTCTTCTTATTTAACTTTTTGTTTCTTACCATTGTAGTATACGAATCCTACTCCGGATATCAAAAGTACTGATCCAAATAAAGTACTTATTAGGGATTTATTACTTCCAGTAAATGGAACTTCTACTATTTCATTATTTTCAAAGATAACTAAAGCAGTAGGTGTTTCATCACTAATTGTGAATTTATAAACTTCATCAGTTTTCTTATAACCAGATGGTGCTTTAATTTCTTCTACTGTATATTCTCCATCTTTTAGGTTTGTTATAGTATGTTGCTCTTCTGTTGTAACAAATTCTTCTATTACTTTACCTGTTGAATCTTTTACTACAAGAGTTGCACCTGGTAGTGGATTACCAGTTTTAGCATCTACTTTTAGAATGTTTACTAGCTTTTCAATAGCTTTGTTTTCAATAGTTACTGTTACATCACGATTATCTTTATCTATTATAAATTCATAGATTTCATCTGTTTTTTCATATCCAGTTGGAGCTTTAATTTCTTCTACTGTATAGGTACCATCTTTAAGATTAGTTAATTTATGTGAATCTTTGGTTGTAACAAATTCTTCTATTACTTTACCTGTTGAATCTTTTACTACAAGAGTTGCACCTGCTACAGGTTGTTTAGTAATAGAATCTATTTTTATAATAGTTGCATTTCTTTCAAATTCTTTATTTCTAAATCTAATAGATATATTTCTATTAGTATCTGTAATTGTAAACTCTACAACTTTATCGTTTAAAACATAACCTTCTGGAGCTTTCTTTTCTTGTAAGGTATAAGTACCATTAGGTAAGTTTTTAATAACATGAGATGATGTTGTAGAAGTCCAAGTTGCAACTGTTTTTCCGTTACTATCTTTTAGTATAAACTCTGCTCCTGCTAAAGGTTTTTCTGTTTTATCATCTATTTTAGTTATTGTTACTTTACTTGTTGATAATGTTAAATTTGTTTGATCTTTTATTGTTGATGTTTCAGGATATAATATTGATCCCATTACATCTTGTTTACTAGAATCGCTTGATTTATACATATATGCTTTATTGATAGATCCTGTTGCAGTTACAGTTACAGTAATATTTAAATTTCCTGTATCAACTGCCGATTCAGGTATTCTTATTTTAAAACTCTCATTAGGAGCGAATGATGTTTGATTTGATCCAGTTTGAGCATTTACTACTATCGTTCCTGTTGGTGCATTATTTAAAGATACTGTATAATTACCTGTTGTATATAATGTATTTACACTTATAGTGTTTGATTCATAATATT
Source organism: uncultured Bacilli bacterium (assembly GCA_944363755.1). GTDB lineage: Bacteria > Bacillota_I > Bacilli_A > RF39 > UBA660 > Onthousia. Next base: position 706 of record CALVVC010000004.1, on the reverse strand, counting down.
TTTTATCACTTGTTAAATTCAATGTAGAATCATTATTAATAAGTTTAATAGCAGGTGTAGCATATGATGTTTGTTTTTTAGCACCTTCTACTAATTCACTTATATAATGTCTAATATTATGTGGATCAGACCCTGTATATTTAAAGGCATCTGGTAAATTGTTACTACCAGTAGTTTCATCTAAATACCACCAAATAGCAGCTTGAGTAATATAATAATCTTTATCGGAATCCCCCGTAATATTAACTCTTGGAAACCCGTTTGAGATAATATAAGCAAGTCCTGCTGGTGCTTCTTTCGATAAAGTCATTTGTACTCCATAAGGTATACCTTTATGGAAATCTGTACAATATACATAGCCTCCTAAACTACTTGTTAATTTTGCATAATGCCAATTATCGATATATCCATCTAGTAATTTTTCACTATTTGCAGTAAAACTAGTTGGTGCTGATGAAGCGGCATTTGCTCCTATAAAAGTAAATACACCAAGTGCTGCAATTAAAATAGTCATTGCCATTAATTTTAATTTATGCAATTTCATTTTTTTCATATTTATCCCCCCAATTTGTTTTAGTGCCTATATTATATCACTAAACACTTTAAAATGCAAGCAAATTTTGGCAACATGTTAAAGCTTTTTTAAAATGTTACATAGAGATTTTTTTAAAATGTTACATTTATTATATAATATACCTCTAGAGAA
>CALVVC010000003.1 GCA_944363755.1 uncultured Bacilli bacterium | reverse complement strand
AAAGGAAATGGGATGAGATGTGGTATACAATAGAGATAGAGTCTCATTATAGTAAAGATGAGATACTTGAAGGTTATTTAAATACTATTAATTATGGTCATGGTAAATATGGAATAGAGACTGCTAGTAAATACTATTTTGGAAAGAGTGCTAAAGATTTAACTTTGGCAGAGTCTGCCATGCTTACTGGTATTCCTAAGTCTCCTAGTAATTACTCTCCTTTTGTTAATTTAAAGAAAGCAACACAAAGACAACAGATGATTTTAAAGAATATGTATGATGATAAAGTTATTAGTGAAGCTGAATATAATAAGGCTCTTGATGAAGAATTGAAGTTTATAGGTGAAGAAGATGATGAGGAATTAGAAAGTGTTATGTATTATCAAGATGCTGTTATTGATGAGTTAAAAAGTCTAAAAGAAATACCTGAGTCATTTTTAGAGACTGGTGGTCTTAAAGTTTATACAAGTTTAGATAGAAATGCTCAAAAAGAGTTAGAAGAAACTGTTAAAAATACGATGCCTGATAGTGGTCTAGAAACTGCTAGTGTTATGGTTAATCCTAATAATGGGAGAGTTATCGCTTTAGTTGGGGGAAAAGATTATAGTAAGTCAGAATTTAATAGAGCAGTTAATGCTAAAAGACAAGTTGGTTCTACGATGAAAGCTTTTCTTTATTATGCTGCCTTAGAAAATGGTTTTACTGCTTCTACTACTTTTACTAGTGAAGAGACTACTTTTACTTTTAATAACAATCAGTCTTATTCACCACAAAATTATAATGGTACTTATGGTAATAAGCCTATTTCTATGGCTACAGCTATTTCTTATTCTGAAAATATTTATGCTGTTAAAACACATATGTTTTTAGGAGAAAATACACTTATTGATATGGCTAAAAGACTTGGTATTACTTCTAAGCTTGATGAAGTTCCTTCTCTTGCTCTTGGTACTAGTGAAATTTCTATGTTAGAAATGGCAGGGGCTTACTCAGCTTTTGCAAATCTTGGTTATAAAGTAACACCACACTTTATTACAAAAGTTGTGGATAGAGAGGGTAATGTTTTATATAAAGCAGATGAAGAAAAAGAACTTATTTTAAATTCTAGTTTAACTTTTATCTTAAATAATTTGTTAACCGCAACTTATGATGCTAATTTTATTGATTATAATTATCCTACCGCTGTTAATCTTGCTAGTAGAATGACTCATAAATATGCTTTAAAGAGTGGTACTACTAATACAGATAACTGGTATATTGGTTATAATAAAGATATTGTTACAGCCGTATGGTGTGGTTATGATGATGCTAGGGATTTAGAGTCTAGTGAATATAAATATGCACAGAATATTTGGCTTAATACGATGGAAAGTTATATGAAAGGAAAAGATGATGAGTGGTATAGTCAACCTGAAAATGTTGTAGGTGTTTTAGTTAATCCAATTACTGGGAAACCTGCAACTGATAATGATAATAAAAAAATAATTGAATATTATGTAAAAGGAACTGAGCCTAGTGATGATGATCCTGTTTTTGATGAGATAAGTGGTAATATTAGTGATAATTAGTTAATATAATTACTTTGAGAGGATGATTTAATGAATAATAATTATGAAACTTATCCTAATCAAAGTACTGATCCACCTTATCAAAACTTTGATTATAATTATAACCCTAATAATATTCCTATTGATGGAGATATGGCTTATGCTGAAAATATTTTAGAGTTAAATATAGGTAAAGAAGCTAGCTTCTATATGTCATATTCTGATTCCTTAGAATGGCGTGATAAAGTATTTACAGGAACTATTGTAGGAGCAGGTAGGGATTATGTTGTACTTAAAGATAATAGTACTGGTTATAATTATTTACTTTGGGCAGTATATCTTAATTATGTAGAGTTTAGAGAAGATATTACTTTAAGATAGTTTACTCTTCTCTTTTTCTTTGCTATAATATGGTTATGTAATAATAAGAGGAGGAATATTATGGAGAAGAAAGGTAATCATGGTTTAGTAGTTGCTTTAATACTAACAATAATAATCATTCTAGGATTAGTAATTTATATTTGTTATGATAAAGAAATTATTTTTAGTAACAATGATAATGTAGAAACAGAAAATGTTAAGACAAATAATCCAAAAAAAGAAAATGAAAATAGTAATGACAGTTTAAGTGAAGAAAAAGACTTTAATACCAATGAAAATGAGGTTAATGATATTTATAATCAAAAGAAATGTTATGGTACATATTATGGTGAGAGCAGTGGTATAAAAGAAAATGGGATATCTTGGAATATTAAGGCTACTTATGTATTAAATCCTGATGGAACTTATAGTGCTGATTATGGTACTTCTTTTGATGAAGGTATTTATATTACTATTGCTAATACAATCGTATTTATAGGTCCTAAACATACCTCTGGACCAGAAAATCAAGATCCAAGTTACTACCCTGAAAGCTATGTAATTGCCGACGATTGTTCTTATTTTGTAGCAAGTAATCAAGAAGGATTAATTCTTAGAAGACAATAAATATAAATAGTTACATTGTTAACTATTTATTTCTTTTTATAGATTTTAATTCTTCATTTTGCTATAATACTATTAAGGATGTGATACTAATGGTTTATGCTATTATTGGGGGAGTTATTGTTCTTATTATATTAATTTGTGTAATTATGGTTTTAGCTTATAAGAATAAATATAACTTTTTATATATTAAAGTTAAGGAAGCAGATAATAATTTAGATATCTTATTACAAAAAAAAGAGGAGATATTACTTAAAATAGTACCTATTTTAGAGGATGCTAAAATAAAGGATATTCCTGAAGTTATTAAACTTAAATCTAAAAGAATTGATCATCATGAGTTATATCAAGAATTAATGGATATGACTACTGATATTTTAAAGATAATAGATGATTATGAAGATAAGTTAGACTTTGATAAATTAGATAATTTAATAGATAAATTAAACGAAAATGAAAATGATTTAAGAGCAGCATTAAAGTATTATAATGATAATGGTGAAGAGATTATTTATCTTTCTCATAAATTCCCTACTAATTTAATTAAGATTTTCTCTCATTATCAAGATATAGAAACTTATAAATTAAAGAAAAGAGAAACTTTTGAAGTATTAAAACACTAAGTGTTTTTTTTATTTTATTTAAAGTGTCATAAATAATTATATTTTTCCAGATATTACCATTTTATTGCAAAAGAAAAACTAGTAATTACTAGTTAATCTATTTTCCAATCTATTGGTTTTAGTCCTTTAGAAATTAAAAAATTATTAGTCTTTGAAAATGGTTTACTACCAAAGAAGCCATTGTAAGCTGATAAAGGGGATGGATGCGCTGATTCTACTATGTAATGATTTTTATTAGTTATTAGTTTTTTCTTATTTCTTGCAAAACTTCCCCAAAGTATAAAGACTATAGGATTTTCTTTTTCATTTAATAATTCTATTATTTTATCTGTAAATATTTCCCATCCTTTATCTTTATGAGAAGCTGCCATATTAGCTTCTACTGTTAAAACAGCATTTAGAAGTAATACTCCTTGATCTGCCCATGGTATTAGACTACTTGTTTTGGGAAAGGGAATACCTAAATCAGTATTTAATTCCTTAAAAATATTTTGTAGTGAAGGTGGTTTTTTTATACCATTTTTGACTGAAAAAGATAGTCCTTCTGCTTGATGTTCTCCATGATAAGGGTCTTGTCCTAGTATTACTACTTTAACATCTTTATATGAAGTATGTCTTAAGGCATTAAATATTTCATTTTTAGGGGGATAAATAACTTTTTCCTTATATTCTTTATTAACAAAATTTATTAGTTTTTTAAAATAGTCTTTATTATATTCATCTTTTAAATATATATCCCAGTCATTTCCAATCATATACTTCTCTCCTATTTATGATAATTCTCATTATTTCTTATTTTATATGTTCTATAAATTTGTTCTAATAACATTACTCTAAATAATTGATGAGGAAAAGTCAATTTAGAAAATGATATACTATAATTTGCTCTTTTCTTAACTTCATCACTTAATCCGTAACTCCCTCCAATAATAAAGGTTAAATTACTATTTATTACTTCTTGTGAACATAATTTATCTGTAAGTTCTACTGATGATAACTCTTGTCCATTTATGTCAAGAACAATAACATTATCATTTTCTTTTAAGTGCTTTAAAATGAGTTTACCTTCCATATTTTTAACTTTATCTATTTCATTATAACTACTATCAGGTAGTTCTATTATGTCTAATTTTGTATATTTAGATAATCTTTTTCTATATTCATTTATAGCATCATTTAAATATTTCTCTTTTATTTTACCTACACAAATCAATTTTATCATATATTACCTCTATTTCTTCTAAAGCCTCATTTTGTTTTGCTACTACTATTTTTATATCTTCTCTATCTTTTAGAGCTTCTCTTGATGTATTGTAAGCGATTTCTTCTTTGTTGTTATGTTCACTAAGGTGAGCAAGTATTATGTACTTAGTAGCATCTCCTACTAATTTCTTTAGATATTTTGCAGTTCTATCATTAGATAAATGGCCTTCATCACTAATAATTCTTTGTTTTAAATAGTAAGGATAAGGACCATCCATAAGCATTTTCTCATCATGATTACTTTCTATGTAATAAATATTTTTATTAGTAAGTAAAGGAAAATACTTACGATTTAAGTATCCCGTATCTGTTATATATACTAAGGAGCTTTTATCATCTGTTATTAGAAAGCCAACTGAGCCTTTGGCATCATGACTTGTCTTAAAGATGGTTAGTTCTGTATTATTTAAGTGCATAATACTATCATAAAGTTCTATTCTTTCTTTATCTATATCTGTTGTTAATTCTTTAATTATATCTTTATTAGTATAAATCTTAAATGTTGTATGTTTTAAAAGGACTTTAAGACCACTTGTATGGTCATTATGAGCATGAGTTAAAAGGATGGCATCTATATCATTTAAGTTTAAGTTCATCTTTTCAAGTTCTCTTTTTAATCTTTGATAAGTTATTCCTATATCAATAAGAAAGCGAGTAGATGCTGTTTCGATAAGTGAACAGTTTCCTTTAGATCCACTCGCTAATACTTTTATTTTCATTAGAATAAACTCATTGGATTCATTGAAGATGAGCCACGACTATATGGGAAACCTCTCCATAATCCAAAGTGAAGATGAACTCCTGTGGCAAAGCCTGATTGACCCATAGAACCAATAGTTTGTCCTTGTGTTACTTCTTGTCCAACACTTACATAACGTTCTGCTAGATGGGCATACATCGTATAATAACCATTATTATGATTTATAACAATATATTGTCCATTATCCCATTTATAAGAAGATGCTACTACGATACCATTATTAGATGCATAGATAGGTGAACCATATCCTGCTCCTGCAATATCCATACCATCATGAAGTGTTCCCCAACGATAACTATATGGACTACTTATATAGTATGGTGTTCTTGTAGGCCATAACCAGTATCCTTCAACTTTACTATTACTACTTAGACCACTGTTTACACCACCACTACCTCCAGCTTGTTTGGTACCTTTAACAATAATTCTTTTAATTGGCTCTTTTAATACTTTAGTAGCTGTATTATCAATAACGGCATTCTCTACTTGACCATTAACTTTCTCTACTTTTGATGTTACTAATTGTGAGCCTACTACTCCTTCTTGAATTGTTTCTTCATAGTTAGTATATTTACTATTATCATATCTTGTTTCTGTTTCATAAGGTATATCTTGTGTTGTTACTTGATGATCTATTTCTACTAATCTAAATTGTGGTTTAATGATACTAATAGTAACATTTTGTCCTTCATATAGAAGATTATTAGCATCAGTAAACTCTGGGTTTGCTATTAAGAACTCTTCATTAGATAACTTATTATTAAATGATACATCACTTATTGTATCTCCTCTTTGAACAGTATATTTTTGTTGTTCATCAAGAGTACCAAATAGTAGGTATTTACTTAAATCATCTACACTTTCATAGATAGTTTCATCTGAAGGAATATTTGTTTCTTTTATTGTTATTTTATTTTCTATATATATATTTTCAATAATTGTTCCTGTATCTCCACTTTCTATTTCTTTTTGTTCATTATTAAGATATTTATCATAATTATCACTATCAACAAAAGACCTTATGGTATTATCCATAGACTCTTCAAATACAGCTTTATCTAGAACATAGATAGTTTGATCTTTTCCTTTTATTTCTTCTCCCTGTTCGTTAGTAGTATCTAGTCCTTCTATAGTTATTTCATATCCTTTAATAGTAAAAGGCTCAATATCTTTTATTTTATTGTATATTTCTTCTGTTGTAGAGATATTTTCTTTAAATGTAATATCTTTTACAATTTCTAAATCTTCAGGGGCATAAACTTTATCTGCTTTATATTTATCTTTTAATGTTTGTTGTTCTTTATCTATATACTCGTCTAGAGAATCTTTATCATTTATTAACCCTACTGATTTACCTGCTAAATAGACACGATAAACATTTTTAGGGGTTAATGTTTCTTCTTTAGGAGTTATAAATAATATAACTAAACTTATCATTAAGGCAATTGTTATAGTTAATATTGTTTTTAGATTCATCTTATTCCTCCTCTTTATCATTTTTACTCATATTTAAGAATGTTGATGTATCTTTTTTAAATAGCAATTGGATTGTAGCTTGAGGTCCTGCACGATGCTTAGCGATGATGAATTCACTAATACTAGTAGCATCATTTTTAGCTTCTTTATTATAGTAATCGTCACGATAAAGGAATCCTACTAAATCGGCATCTTGTTCAATAGAGCCTGACTCTCTTAAATCTGATAGCATTGGTCTTTTATCTTCTCTACCCTCAACACTACGTGAAAGCTGAGCTAGGGCAATTACAGGTATATGTAATTCCATGGCTAGAGTCTTTAAACTTCTTGAAATATCTGCTACTTCTTGTTGACGATTTACTCCATAGTTTTTACCACCTGATATTAATTGTAGGTAGTCAATTATTACTAGGTCAAGGCCATCAGGAGAAGATGATAAACGACGACATTTCGCTCTTATTTCTCCTATTGTTATACCCGGAGTATCGTCTATATATAATTTAGCATTATCTAATCTACTAACTGCTTGATCAAATCTTTTCCAGTCATTATTTAGCATTTTACCTGTTCTTAATTTATAACCTTCTATTTGTCCAAGTGATGAGATAATACGGTTGGCAAGTTGTTCTGCTCCCATTTCTAGGTTAAATACGGCAACTGTTTTATCAGTATGTGTTGTAATATAGCTAGCAAGATTTAAGGCAAATGCTGTTTTACCCATACCAGGACGAGCGGCAAGAATTATAAGTTCATTTTCATGAAGTCCTGCTGTTATTTTATCTATATCATACCATCCTGTAGGTATACCTGTTATTTCTCCTTTCGCTTCGGCAAGCTTTTGTAAGTCTTCTTCTGTCTTTTTTAATACCTCATTAATAGATTTAAACTCACTTGCTTTACGATTTTTGGCAATAGTTAATATTTTACGTTCAGCACTATCTAAAATATCACCAATACTTTCTTCACTACTATATCCCATTGTAGCGATAGACTCAGCAGTTTCAATAAGTCTTCTTAATAATGAAGTATTTTCTACTTCTTTTATATAATACTCTATATTACTTGCTGTTGGAACAAAAGTAGTTATTTCAGTTAAGTAAGTAACTCCTCCTATTTCATTTAGAGAGTTTAACTTAGTTAATTCTGTAGTTAGAGTTGTTAAATCAACAGGTGTTTTAGATTCTGCTAAGTTTTTTAAAGCTGTAAATATTTTAGCATTTCTAATATCATAAAAATCTGTTTCATCTAAGGCTTCTATTGTCATTAATAGAGCATTATTTGAAAGAAAACAGGAACCTAGAACACTTTTCTCTGCTTCTAAATTTTGGGGCATTTGTTTTAGGGATTTGCCATTCATCCTATCACCTACTTCACTAAATGTATTTTTACTTTGGCTGTTATATTTTTATATAGTTCTACTTCAACATTATGAAAACCTAATGATGATGGGGAACTTGTCAGTTTAATCATACTTTTATCAATTGCATATCCTTGTTCTTTTAAACTTTCTTTTATTTGCTTTATACTAACACTTCCAAATACTTTATCATTATCTCCAGTTTTCACTTTAAAAGTTAGAGTAATTTTTTCTAATTTTTCTTTTAAGCTTATTGCTTCTTTTTTGGCTTTTTCCTCTTCTTTAGCTTTTGCTTTATTATCATTTTCTAGTTGCTCTAAAGAACTTTTAGTAGATTTTATTGCATAGCCTTTTTTTATTAAGAAGTTTTCTGCATATCCATCTTTTACTTCTTTTATTTCTCCCTTTTTACCTTGTCCTTTTAAATCTTTTATAAAGATTACTTCCATACTATTCCTCCTCTTTTTTTAGGATTTGTTTTAGTTTTGTTTCTACCTTACTAATAGTACTATCATTTAGTTTGACTGCTCCTACTGTCTTATTTCCTCCTCCACCTAGTGGTGTAAGTATTTTAGAAATATCATAGTTACCTAGGCTTCTACCACTAATAGAGATGGTTTTAGAAGTAGTTTTAGCGATAACAAAAGATGCTTCTATATCATTAAAGAATAGAAGTGTATCAGCTATTTTAGCGATATCTTCTCTTCGATATATCATATACGCACTACCTTTAGCGATAGCGATAGTGTTATCTATAATATCTACATTAGTGATTAGTTTTTGTCTTTCAATATATTCTTTTAAATCTTGTTTTAATAAATACTGAACTTTTTTAGTACTTGCTCCCATACTTGATAAGTAATAAGCAGCATAGTATGTTTCAGAGTTTGTTTTTAAAGTAAAATTATTAGTATCTAGGACTATTCCTGATAATAAAAGAGTAGCATAATAAGGGTCAAGTTCCATTTTATAAGCCTCTATTAGATTAGTAATCATTTCACAAGTACTAGAGATATCATTATCTATTATCATAAGTCCTGCTTCTATTGATGTTTCTCCTAATTCATGATGATCAAGTATTACTATGTTGTCTTTATCAAAGTAATTAAGGGCATTAATAGATCCTATTAACTCTTCTTTATTGGTATCTAATATTATTAAAAGATTTTTCTTACTTCTTAGATAAAGATTATCTTCTATTTCATTGTCTTTAATGATATTTAGACATCCTTCTAATTCTTTAAAAACCTTTGAAACACCAGATTCATGCTTTGTATCATTTATTATTAGAAAGCAATTTTTATTTAATTTTTCTAAGATAATATAAAGACCTATAGAACTACCTAAAGCATCTAAATCTAAATCTTTATGAGCCATAATAAAAACTGTCTTTGCAGATTTTATTTTTCTTTTTAGTTCTTTTTTTCTTTCTATTAATTTCATTAGATCCTCCTTTTATCCCTTGGTAATATTATATACTATTTTGTAGGAGATGTAAAACTTGGAATGAAGAAAAAAAGTAAATAGATTTCTATTTACTTAGTAAATGGTAATAGACCAATAGCTCTTGCTCTTTTAATTTCTCTTGCTATATGTCTTTGATGACGAGCACAAGTTCCTGTTACACGACGAGGAACTATTTTACCTCTATCGTTTATAAATCTTTTTAATGTATCTACATCTTTATAGTTAACGTCTTTTCCAGTACACATTATACATACTTTCTTTTTACGACGTCCAAATTCTTTATGTTCTTTAAAGTCTTTAGCCATAGACTAATTCCTCCCTTCTTAAAATGGTAATTCACTATCATCAATTTCAATACTTGTTCCAAAGTCTTTAAATGGATCATTTGAAATATCTGTACCAGTATTTGATGATGGTGCATCTGTAAAATCATATGGAGTAGGTTCATTTGTAGGTGCTGTAGTAGAATTTTGTCCGCTGTTATAGTTATCAGTACTTTGTCCTTGCGAATTATTATCTCGTTTTGAACCAATAAATTCAACACTATCAGCGATTATTTCTGTAACGTATCTTCTTTGACCGTTTTGATCATCATAACTTCTTACTTGAATACGTCCTTCTACTGCTACTTGACTACCTTGTGATAGATAGTTTTTAACACTTTCAGCTTGTCTTCTCCATACTACTACTGGAATAAAGTCTGCTTCACGTTCCCCTGCTTGGTTAGTATATGTTCTATTTACGGCAATAGTAAAACTTGCTACTGCTGTATTATTACCTGTATAACGAAGTTCAGGATCACGAGTTAAGCGTCCTATTAAAAATGCTTTATTCATAAATACCTCTTTTCTTAATCGTCTAACTTAATAACTAAATGACGTAAAATATTTTCATTTAGACGAGCTAGACGGTCAAATTCAGAAATTGCTTCATGAGTTGCTTCTACAACATATAAGAAATAATAACCATTTTTATATTTGTTCATTTCATAAGCTAATTCTTTTTGTCCCATTGCTTTTTCTTCATTAATCTTACATTTTCTATCAGTTAAAACTTTCTTTAGATTTTCTGCTTCTTTTTTAATAGCAGCCTCATCTAAATCTGGTTTAACGATAAACATGATTTCATAATTTGTCATTAAACACACCTCCTTCTGGACATAAGACCTATTTCTAGGTAAGGAGTAATTAAATACTCGCTAGTATTATAGCAAAAGAAAAAGGTAAAGTCTACCTTTTTCTTTAAATTATTTCATAGTTTTTTAAACATTAAATCTAAAATGACATATATCTCCATCTTGCATTAAATAGTCTTTTCCTTCAAGTCTTGCTTTACCTTTTTCTCTTGCTTTTAGCTCACTACCACACTCTATTAAATCTTCATAAGAAATAACTTCTGCTTTAATAAAGCCCTTTTCAAAGTCAGTGTGAATAATACCAACATTGGTTTTAGCATTATCCACAGTAAAGTATGTTGCGAGTCCTAAAGCTTCTAGCATTTCCTTTTCCTCTACATCATCAAGTTCACTTAACTCTTCTTCTGCATTCGCATTCTCTTTGTTAGCATAATCTTTAACTCTTTTTACATAGATATTATCTGTACCTAAATCACTTTCATTAACATTAGCAAGATAAATTAAGGGTTTTTCTGTTAGTAAATTAAAACTTTTAATGATAGATTTCTCTTCTTTTGTTAAATCAATTAACTTATAAACGGTATACTTTCTTTTTTGATTTTTTTTCTTCATATATTTCGTTATATAAAAATTCTATTTCGTTTTGTGGCTTGTATGGACAATGCCAAAGGCCTTCTTGTATTAATTTAATATACTCAGGATAATTAGTTTGTATTTCTATATTGTCTAAAGAAGAATAACTTCCTAATAGTTCTTCTTCTATTTTCTTATAATCAAATACATTTTGTTTTTTATTATAATTTTTTGCTAAATGATAGCAAATTTGAGCAGTTAAACTTTCTTTATTTTTTCTTCTATACTTGTAGTTTGAATGATAATCATACTGGTGCCAAAGATTTTTATTATTCTTAGTATTTACAAAGTATGATCTATAATAATCAGGATCTACGTTTATAAAGCAATTACCTCGTAAATAATCCTTATTATTTTTAAAAGCATCTAATTCTTTCAAGACAATTATTCTTTTTACTTGAACTTTCAAATCTGGTGATTCGCAAATAAAATTAGTATGAACTGATTTTTTTATAGACCAATCAACAATTTTTATTAATTCTTTATATTCTATAGAATTTGGAATCATTATTATTAATCTATTGCATGATTGATAATCTTGTTTTCCTTCAGCAATTTCTTTACGAATTTTTAATTGCTCAGATTTTCTTTTAGAAAACTCTTTTCCATATCTTGTTGTAAATTTAGGAATATCGTCAAAATTTATTTTTTTTACTCCTTGTCTTATCATAAGAAGATTATATAGTGAAGGATTGCCTGTTGTTGCTTCTTGATGATATATATCTTTACCATATTTTAAAAAATATGGAAATTGATATATATTTCCTATTAAATCACTATGCTTTTGAAAGTTTAAAACTATTTTTTGAGGATTCTCTAGTATTTTGTTATAGTATTTTAATTTTTTTTCTAAAGTATAAATCTGATGTAGCAAATTAACTCCTTGTCTAAGTAGCTTTGAAGATAAGTATTTATTAGCAAAAAAATCATGTTTATGTGATTGGCTTGCTATTATATCTTTTTGAAGCAAATAACAATAATCGTCATAATTGCTACGGAAATAAGTAACCCATGTTTTTTCATATTTTCCCTTGTATGTATTGTATTCTTTTTCCGGTACTTTTCGAACTTCTTTAAGATTACTATTTTTTAAAATGATGCTAATTATACTATCTTGTTTTGTATCATCTAAATCTTCTTTTAATACTTTTAAAGGATTTTCAATATGTTCTTCTTCTAATAACTTAAGATATTTTTCTTTAGATAATTTAATATGTCTTTCTATTTTTTCTTTTGTTTTGGTATTATATTTTATAATTTTTTCTTTTAATTCATCTAGAAATTCTTGATTATTATCATAATCATCAGAATTCAAACCATATAAGTTTTTCTTTTTGGAATATATCATTTCTTTTTTTTGATTTATTTTATCTTTTTTTTGTTTTTCTTTTAATATTTCATTTTTTATGTATTCTACTTCTTTTCTTATTTTTATTATTATATTTTTTATTAAAATATAAATTTCTGTATTAGCTATTTGAGGAATTATTTTTTCTGTATTATTATCTATAGCAAATAAACGGTTTAAGTTTATGAATTTTATTATCATGTCTTTTTGCTCTATAATTTTTTCTGTTTGTTCTATTATAATAGTGGCAATATCACTTGTTAAAGCCGATATTTTTTCTTTACCTAAAGAAACACAAGGTAATTCTAATATAATTATCTCTTTTGTCTTTTCATTTATTTTAAAAATTAATGCTCCATCATATTTGAATTTATTTATAATTATTTCATTTGTTGTAATTTGGTTAGAACATATATCAAAACATGCAATTATTATATTTTCATTACTTTTTTTATTGTATACTTTATAAATTGGTACTATCGTGCTATCTTTTAAAATTTTATTTCTTTTGGTACTTATTGTTTCTATAGCACTAAATAATTGATTTGTTAAATACATTTTAATCACCTTTATAATTTTTAATTGCAATTATCTATACATTAAATCTAAAGTGACAGATATCTCCATCTTGCATTAGATAGTCTTTTCCTTCAAGTCTTGCTTTACCAGCTTCTCTTGCTTTTAATTCACTACCACACTCTATTAAGTCTTCATAGGAAATAACTTCTGCTTTAATAAAGCCTTTTTCAAAGTCTGTATGGATGATACCAGCGCAAGATTTTGCATTCATTCCTTTTTTAAAGGTCCATGCTCTTACTTCATCTGGTCCTACGGTAAAATAAGTTGCAAGTCCTAATAAGTCATATGTCGCTGATATTAGAGAGTCTAACCCACTTTTTTCAAGTCCTAAAGCTTCTAACATTTCTTTTTCATCTACTTCATCTAGTTCACTTAACTCTTCTTCTACTTTAGCACATATTTCTATTACTTTAGCATTTTCTTTACTAGCATACTCTTTAACTTTTTTAACATAGATATTATCGTTTCCTAAATCACTTTCATTAACATTAGCAAGATAAATTAAGGGTTTTTCTGTTAGTAAATTAAAACTTTTAATAATAGATTTCTCTTCTTTTGTTAAGTCAATTAGTCTTATTGGGGTATTTTCTTCTAGAGCTTTTCTTAATTTTTCTAGTGTTTCATACTCTAAAAGTTCATCTTTATCTTTACTCATTCTAGCTTTTTTACTAATTCTATTTATTCTATTAGTTACTGTTTCTAAGTCTGCTAGAGCAAGTTCTAAGTTAATTGTTTCTATATCTCTTATAGGATCTATATTGCCATCTACATGAATAATATTACCATTATCAAAGCATCTTACTACTTCACATATAGCATCTACTTCTCTTATATGGGATAAGAACTTATTACCTAGTCCTTCTCCTTTACTTGCACCTTTAACAAGTCCTGCTATATCAATGAACTCATAACTTGTATAGATTGTTCTTTTAGGATTATACATACTTGATAATTTATCAATTCTTTCATCTTTAACATTTACTATTCCAACATTTGGATCAATTGTTGCAAATGGATAGTTTTCTGCTAAAATGTGGGTTTTGGTTAAGGCATTAAATAGTGTACTTTTACCTACATTTGGTAGGCCTATAATTCCTGCTTTTAAACTCATAATATTACCTCATTTCTATTTCATATTATAGCATTGTTTCATATCTTTTGAAAGAAAAAAATACCTTGCGGTATTTAAATTGTAGCATATACTCCTGGACCTAGTGGTAGTCCTATTAAGTACCAACCTATTATTAAAAGTAGCCATGTTAGAGCGATTAGACCAAAATATGGTAAAAGATAACTTATACTTTTATGAATTGTTATTGGTTTTGTTTTATCATGATTATAGACATTTAAATAACCTATATAAATGGCAAAACACGCTAGTAGTGGAGTTATACCTGCTGTTATTGAAGTTCCTGCTCTTAAAATAAATTGAGCGAATGGAGCGGATATATTTGACTGCATAAAGGCTGGGACTACTACTGGGGCAAATATTTGCCATTTAGCACTTGCTGTTGGAACAAATAAATTTGCTAGACCTATCATGACAATTGTAAATATTATTAAAGGTAGACCAGTAAAGCCAATATTACCTATAGCACTAGCACACCAAGAAGCAATTACTGTTCCAATATTTGTTTCTTTAAATACAGATGTAAATTGTGATACTACAAAGATTAACATTAATATTTCTCCCATAGGGATAAAGGTTTCTTTACATCCATTAATTATATCTTTATCATTTTTTATACTCTTAGCACCTATTCCATAGGCAATACCTACAAGAGTTAAAAGCAAAGCCATCATGTAGGTAAAACCATCTTGAAAATATGAATTTGTACCAAATAATTGACCAAGATATGTATCTTCTTCCATATCTAGTAGCATTCCTGAATATGGTAAGTTTGGTACTATAGAATAGATAAATAATATTATTACTATTATTCCTGTAATGATAGCAGCTTTAAGTCCTCTTTTTTCACGTCTATCTTTTTCTATTTTTTGTTGTTCTAAATCTTTTTCATCTACTTCATCTATAATAATTAATTCTTCTGTTTTAGAAAACTCTTCTTTATCTTTATATTTACCAAGTCGAGGGGCAATTATCTTTTCTATTATAATAGTTCCTACTATTGATAAGATAAGAGAAAATGCTATTATTATGAAAAGATTTGATGTTAAACTTATATGTGCGGAAGTATCTATAAGTCTTGCTGCTAAAGTAGTATCTGGTATTAGATTTACTTCCATACTACCTACAAAAATAGATACTCCATAACCAAAACTAACTCCTGCAAAGGCTGTAATTATTCCTAGATGAGGATTTCTATTGTTAAGTAAGAATAACATTGCAGATATTGGTATTAAAATAACATAACCTACATCGTTTATTAAAGATGAGATTGTGGCTAGAAAAATAATAATAAATGTTAATATTTTTTTATCTATTTTAATTAAAACTCTTTTACATAAAGTATCTAGAAAACCAGTTGATTTTGCAATACTAAGACCAAATAAGGTTAATAATAACATTCCAAGTGGGGCGAAAGATAAGAAATTTGTCATAGCATTACTAAAGATATATTTCATACCATCAAAGTTTAATAAATTCTCTACTGTTACTAAAGTGCTTTCTAATTCATTAGTTGTAGGACTTATTGTATTATAAGTTCCTTGCATTTGAAAGAAAGAAAGAATAGCACTTAATATTAAAATAAGAAATGTTAAAAATAGATAAATTGTAATAGGATGAAGATAGAACTTTTTTAATTTTAATTTTCTTCTATTATGATGCATCATGACTCTCCTTTTCTATTATTTTTTTTATCTTTTTATTTAACTCTATTCTTGGTATAAATATTAATCTTCCACAATTTCTACATTTCAGTTTAATATCAGCGCCTAGTTTAACTACTTCCCAATCATTAGCACCGCAGGGATGGCCTTTTTTTAAAACTAGTCTATCTCCTAATTTATATGTTTTACTTTCCATTACGAACCTCCATATGTGTTTGTGGCATCTTAATACCTGCTTTAGTTAGTGCAGATTGTAAATCTCTTCTCATATTTCTTTGAATATCAAAATCTTTTCCACTCTTAGTTTTAACTACTACTTTATATGTTACAGAATTTCTCTCTACCATCTCAACTCCCCAAAGTTCTGTTTTTCCTTTAAGAAAATCATAAGTTTTATCAATATTGTCCATTACTTTTCTAATTATTTTTTCTACTTTATCTAAATCATTATCACTATCTACTGAGATTGTAACTTCTGCAAGGGATGGATTTAAACTATAGTTTGTTACTTCTGTTATCATATGATTTGATATTATTTGAACTGCACCTTTGTAATCTTTTATTTTAGTAGTCTTTAGACCCATTTCTATAACATCTCCACGAAAACCATTAATCATGACGTTATCACCTATTTCAAATTGATCTTCCATTACAATAGAAATACCTGCGATAAAATCTTTAGCAAGGTCTTGAAATGCTAAAGTAAGTACTGCTGCTACTATTCCTAATCCTGCTAAGATACTACTTACGTTAATACCAAAACTGTTTAAAATGATTAAAATAGTTAAAAATATTATTATATATTTTAAACAGTTATTCATAAGACTTAATGTTGTATTAACACGTTTTTTATTCTTATTTTTCAAATATTTCGTATGAAGAATTTTATGGAGAAAAAATGTTATTACTTTGTAAAAGATATAAGCAAGTCCAATATATATTACTGGTCTTACTATATATATGAATATTTCTGATGCAAAAAATTCTTTCAAGGGGATTACCTCCTTTATTTATCTAAATGCATTATTTCTAGTATTCTTGTTAAGTCATTTGCATTTGTAAAACTGATTTCTAATTTATTATTTTTTATCTTTACTTTTGTACCTAGTTTTTCACACAAATCACTTTCTAAGTAAGAGTATTCATTATCTTTAGATTTTGTTTTATTGTGAGTTATTTCTTTTTTACGATGATATTCCTCTTTAGAATTTGTTAACTCTTCTAATCTTCTAACACTTAAATTTTCATTTATTGTTTTTTCAGCTAGACTTATGGCTTGTTCTTTATCTTCTAATTTACTTAGGACTCTAGCATGTCCCATTGTTAATTCTCCTTTTACTACTTCATCTTTTATTTCATTAGGTAAGGTTAATAGTCCTAACATATTAGTAATGTGACTTCTTGATTTACCTACTTTCTTAGCAAGTTCTTCTTGAGTTAGATTAAGTCTTGTCTTTAAAGCATCATAAGCTTCTGCTTCTTCTAAAGCACTCAAGTTTTCTCTTTGTAAGTTTTCAAGTAAGGCTATTTCCATCATTTCTTCATCTGTAAAATCTTTAATAATAGCTGGTATTGTTTTAAGACCTGCTAATTTTGAGGCTTTAACACGACGTTCCCCTGCTATTATTTCATAGCCTTTAATACTTTTTTTAGCAATTATAGGTTGAAATACACCATGTTCTTTGATAGATGATGCTAATTCATTTAGACTCTCTTCATCAAAGTTTTTACGAGGTTGATATGGGTTAGATCTTAATTCGTCTAGACTTAAATTTACTATTTGGTCTTTTGGAGTAGTATTTATTATCTTCTCTTCTACATCAGTAATATTTATTTGTTCGTTATTAAATAACTCTTCAAGACCTTTTCCTAAAGCACGCCTTTTAGTTTCCATTTCTATCAATCACTTCCTTTGCTAAGTTTAGATAGGCTTCTGATCCTTTACTTTTAGGATCATATACAATTATAGGTTCTCCATGAGATGGAGCTTCTGTTAATCTTATTAGTCTTGGTATAATAGTATTATATACCTTTTCTTTGAAAAATTTTCTAATATCATCTACTACTTCAAAACCAAGATTTGTTCTTGAATCTAACATTGTAAGTAGAACTCCTTCTATGTCTAGATTAGGGTTTAATTGTTTTTGAGCAAGTCTTATAGTATTTAATAGTTGCATTATTCCTTCTAGAGCAAAGAACTCACATTGAACAGGAATAATAACAGAATTACTTGCAGTTAAAGCATTTGTTGTAATTAATCCTAAGGAAGGAGGACAATCTATGATTATAAAATCAAAATTTTCGTTTTCTAATTCTTGTAAATGATACTTAAGTTGAGCTCCTTTAGCAAAACCAGGCTCACTTTGACTTTTTTCAAGTAATTCAATATCAAGACCTGCTAAATTTATTGTTGCAGGTAGTACATATAGTTTTTTATATTTAGTTTTTATCATGGCATCTTTGGTACTACATTTATTTGTTAGAACATCATAAATACTTACTTCTATATCCCCCTTATTTATTCCTACTCCTGTTGTAGTATTACCTTGAGGATCTAGGTCTATTAATAATACTTTTTTACCAAGAAATGCTAATGAGGCAGAAAGGTTAATACTTGTTGTTGTCTTTCCTACTCCACCTTTTTGATTAACTAAAGAAATTACCTTTGCCATATTATCACTCTTTCTTCTATTTGTCTAATTTATTGTATCAAAAATATGTTATTATGAAAAGAATTTTATCTAAAAAAGTAGATTTAACTCTACTTTTAGCCTTGATTATTTTCTTTAGATATTTTAATAGTTATCTGATAGTTATTAATAAGGTCCATTTCTTCTTCATCTACTTTAAAACCAGATTCTTCTACTCTTTTTATCGTTTCTCTTATTAAATTTATAGATTCATTTAGTGTATATTTTGGTTTATTAGCTTCTTGTTGTTCTTCTATTTTCTTAATGTTATCACTAAAGATAGGATTACTAGCGAAAGGATTGTTAAAAGTATTTATACTAGGAACTGTTGATTGGTCTTTTTCTTTATTATCATTAGTATTTACTCCTGCTAATAAAGTATCCATAGAAGTACTAGTAGAATCTTTGATATCTTTAGTCTCTTTCCCTAAGTTAAAAGGATTGTCATTGATGAAGGTATCATTTATTGGAGCAGGAGTAGCAAAGGCTACTGTTGATGATTCATTCTCTTTAGAGTCATCTTTTATTTCTTCTACTGGTGAGAAAAATTTAAAATTGTTTTCTTCTTCTTTTTTCTCTTCTTTAGGTTCAACTTTTAAGAATTCATTGACATCTACTGAAGGTTTTTCTACATTAATATCTTTGGCATTATCTTTTATTTCATCAATATTAATAGATTTATTAGCAGTACTTTCTAAATTATCATTTATATTTGGTATGTCATAATCAATAAAAGATGGGGGAGTTGAATAATCTATTCCTACACTTGTATTAAAATCATTATTAGGATTAGAATTATTATTAAGTTTAACTCCTAAAGAATCTGTTTGAGGAATAGTGGCACTTACTGGAGTTGGATTTAATAAATTATCAATGTCACTTTTTGTTATCTCTTCTTTAGGTTTTATTTTTTCCTCTAATTCTCTTACAGTCATTTTCTTATCTATAACTTCTTTTAATAATTGCTTTTGAAGTTCAGCATTATTAGCATTTAGTAGTGCTCTTGCATGACGTTCAGATATTTGGTCTTTTAAAAGAGCATCTTGTACTTCATCTGTTAAAGCAAGTAAACGTAGTTTGTTAGCAACGGCGCTTTGACTTTTTCCCATAGTTTTGGCAAGTTCTTCTTGAGTCATTTGATCTAGTTCAAGAATCTTTTGATATGTCTTTGCTTCTTCTATAGGATTTAAGTTTTTTCGTTGTAAGTTTTCAAGAAGTGCTACTTTACTACTTTCTTTATCATCTAAATTGCGAATGATTGCAGGTATAGTTGTAAGTCCTGCCATAGCAGATGCTTTATAACGGCGTTCTCCTGCTATTATTTCGTATTTGTTTCCAATGTTTCTAACAATAATTGGTTGAATAACACCATGTTCTTTGATAGATACTGCTAATTCTTTTAAAGCTTTTTCATCAAAGACTTGTCTTGGCTGAAATCTATTTGGAATTATATCATCTAAATGTAAATAAACTACTTCATTTTCTTTATTATCCATATGCATCCCTCTTTATTCTTTTTACTTTTCTACTAATCTCATTATATCATTAATTGTACTAGTTTGCTAGGCTTTATTTTTAATTTCTAAAATTGTTCTTATATCCTCTTTACTTGGCAAGGTAAATATCTCTTTCTTATTAATATACCAATTATTCTTTTTCATTATATCTTTAGCAAGATTTAATTCTTCTTCTACATTGCCTTTCATAGCAAGAAAACTACCATTTTGATTAACTAAAGGCATTGTCCATAAAAGAAGTTTTTGTAGGGAAGCGACTGCTCTTGCTGTCACTATATCAAATTTTTTACCTTTTTTTATTAAATCTTCTGCTCTAATATGATAAGCTTTAATATTTGTTAGATGTAAACTATCTATTAAGTTATTAAGATAATTTACTCTTTTTAAAAGAGAATCTACTAGAGTTACTTCCAAATTAGGATAAAATATTTTTAAAATTAGTCCAGGAAAACCTGCTCCTGTTCCAATGTCACATAAAGTATTTACTTTAGATAAATCATATACTTTTGCTAGAGTTAAACTATCATAAAAGTGTTTTAGATATACATCTTTTTTTTCGGTTATTCTCGTTAAATTCATACTTTTATTTGTTTCTACTAAAGTATTATAAATTATATCTAACTTTTCTAACTCTTTATCTGTTACTTTCAAATCTAAAGATTCTACTTCTTTTATAAACTCTTCTTTATTCATTTAGATTCCTCTTTTCTTTAAATAAACAGAAATAATAGCGATATCTGATGGATTTACACCACTAATTCTGCTAGCTTGACCTAAAGTTATAGGTCTAATATTTTCTAATTTTTCTTTAGCTTCACTAGCAATATTAGGAATATCTTGGTAATTTATATCTTCTGGTATTGTTTTATTTTCAAGTTCTAACATTTTTTTTGCTTCTTCCATAGATTTTTTGATATATCCTTCATATTTAATATTTATCTCTACTTCTTTTAAAACTTCTTTAGAGTAATTTAGTTTTATAAAATTAGTTAAATCTTCTATAGATAATTCAGGTCTTTTTAATAAATCATATAAAGTTATACCATCTTTAAGTGGCGATGTATTTAATTTTATTAAAATATTATTTATTTCATTCTTTGGAGTAATTTTAGTTTCTTTTAAAAGATTAGTTAAATCTTCTATATCTTGTTTTTTCTTTAAGAAATTATTATAAATATCATCTTTAATTAATCCTATTTTATGTCCATATTCTCTTAGTCTTAAATCAGCATTATCGTCTCTTAGTAAAAGACGATACTCTGCTCGAGAAGTAAGAAGACGATATGGATCCTTTACTCCTTTGGTTACAAGATCATCGATTAAGACTCCTATATATGACTCATTACGTTTTAAGATTAAAGGATTTTTATTTTCTAACTTTAGAGAAGCATTAATTCCTGCAATTAAACCTTGACCTGCGGCTTCTTCATAACCACTTGTTCCATTTATTTGACCGGCAGTATAAAGATTTTCAATTATTTTTGTTTCTAGAGTTGGTTTAATTTGTCTTGAGTCAATGGCATCATATTCTATAGCATAAGCATATTTTAATATTTTAGCATTTTCTAGGCCTTTAAGACTATGGACCATTTGTTCTTGAACATAGTGAGGCATACTTGTTGAAAATCCTTGTAAATATAAATCATCATAATAAATACTTTCAGGCTCTAAGAATAATTGATGACGTTCTTTATCACTAAAACGTACTACTTTGTCTTCAATAGATGGACAGTATCTCGGACCTACTCCTTCAACATAGCCACCATACATACTAGATTCATTAAGATGTTCTTTGATTATTTTATGAGTTGTTTCGTTTGTATAAATTAAATGACAAGGTAGCCTGTATTTATAGGCAAGAGCGGTAGTATTATCATATGAGAAAGTTATATCTTCACTACTTCCTAATTCTTCTTGCATTTTAGAAAAGTCAACACTTCTTTTTTCAATACGGGGAGGAGTTCCTGTTTTTAGTCTTAAGATATTAAAGCCTAATTTTTTTAAGAAAGGACTTAAATAATTACTAGCTTTTTCACCATGAGGGCCACCTTTAGTCTTTTTATCACCCACTAGTATTGTTCCTTTTAAGTAAGTTCCTGTTGTTAAGATTACAGCTTTAGCAGAAATTTCTTCACCATCTTCTAGAATAACTCCACCTACTCTATTATCTTTTATAATAAGTTCCTTTACTAAGCCTTCTTTAATATCTAAGTTATCTTGGCTATTTAGGGTCTTTAACATTTCTTTTTTATAGATAACTTTATCTGCTTGGGCACGCAAAGCACGAACGGCTGGACCTTTTTTAGTATTTAACATTTTCATTTGTAAAGAACTCTTATCAGTATTTTTAGCCATTTCGCCACCTAAGGCATCTATTTCTCTTACTACTATTCCTTTAGCAGGTCCTCCAATTGATGGATTACATGGCATATCAGCAATATTATTTATATTTCCTGTTACTAAAAGAGTCTTGTGCTTAAGTCTTGCACATGATAAAGAGGCTTCTATACCAGCATGGCCTCCTCCTACAACAATTACTTCATAATTCATCTTTTATCACTTCTTTTCTTATTTTCCTACACAGAAATTTGCAAATAACTCATCTAATAGTTCATCACTATAACTTTCTCCTGTAATAGAACCTAGTATATCAAATACTTCTTTTAGGTCTATTTCTATTATATCAACAGGTTCATCACTTTCTAAACTGTTTTTAGCATCTCTTAAACTCTTAAGAGCTTGTTTGGCAAGACTTAATTGTCTTTCATTAGCAAGGTAAGTGTAATCATCTTCATTTATTTCTTCTAATTTAAACATACTCTTTATTTCATCTTTTAAAGAATCTATTCCATCTTGCGTATTAGTATTAGTACTTACAATATGTTTAAAGTCTAACTTAGATTTATCTATTTTAGCTTTTAAATCGTTTTTATTTAAAACTATGATTGGATTTTTATCTTTTACTTTATCTAAGATAAACTTATCATTATTGGTTAATTCTTCACTAGAATTTAATACTACTATAATAAGGTTAGCTTTATCTATTAAAGATATACTCTTCTCTACCCCTATTTTTTCAGCTAAGTTATCTGTTTCTCTTATTCCTGCAGTATCAATTAAAGATAATTCTATTCCATCAAAGATAATACTTCCTTCAACAATATCTCTTGTTGTTCCTTCAATATCTGTAACAATGGCTTTATCTTCTTTTAAAAATCTATTTAAAATACTACTCTTTCCTACATTAGGTCTTCCTATAATTATAGTTTTTATACCATTTTTAATAATCTGTCTTTCTTCTGACTTTGTTACTAAATTCTTTAAGTCTTTTTCAAGACTTTTTATTACTTCTTTTAACTCCTTTTTTGTAACTTCTTCTATATCATAATACTCAGGATAGTCGATATTAACTTCTATATTGGCTAGAATATGTTTTAATTTATTTCTAAAACTAGTTATATATTTTTTTAAATTACCTTCTAGAGATGATAAAGCTAATTTTCTACTATTATCTGTCTTACTTTCTATTAAATCCATTACTGCTTCTGCTTCAGTTAAATCTATTCTACCATTTAAAAAAGCTCTTTTTGTAAACTCACCTTTTTCTGCTCTTCTTGCTCCCTCTTCTATTAATAAATCAAGAATTTTTAAAGTAGTATAAATACCTCCATGACAATTAATCTCTACAATATCTTCTCTTGTAAAGGTTTTAGGGGCTTTCATTACTGATACTAATACTTCATCTATATCTTCTATTCCATCATTAATAAAGCCATAGTTTATAGTATGAGAATCTACTTTTGTTAAATCTTTTCCTCTAAATACTTTATTTACTAAAGGAATAGCATTATTACCACTTACTCTTATAATTGAAATGGCTCCTACTCCTAATTTAGTTGAAATTGCTACTATGGTATCTTGCATTTTTCCTTGCTCCTATTCTTTTTACTTTTTCTTTTTCTTTAGATATACCTAAATCTTTATAAACTTCTGTTCCAAAGAAAGCTTCTTGTTCTCTTTCTGTTAAATTATCATGCTCATTTAAATATTCAAATGTTATAGATGGTAGTTTTGTTACATTCTTTATATTATAATTTCTAGGATTTTCATACACTTTAAAACTAAGTATTTCATCTACTACTTTATCTGTTTCATATACTTTGTAAGTTTGTAAAGATTTTCTAACAGTATTTATATAATTATTGAATTCTTCTAAAGTAGTTATTGTATTTAATCCTTCTTTTTTCTTTAACTTAATTAAGTTTTTTAAAGCAGTTTTAGAAGAATATAGAAATTTATCTTCTTCTTCCTTACTATAAATAACATTATTTACTGATGTTAAATTATTAAGAAACTCTAATTTTTTTTCATAATATTCTATAGTTATTGGAATTTCATCATATTGTTTTACTTCAGTATAAGTATTCTTTAATTCTTCTACTTTTTTTATTAATTCTATTGATTTTATTATATTAGAAGTTTTATCTATTTTTTTATTTAACTCAATATATTTTTTTACTGTTTCTAATTCTTTTAGATTATTTATTCCACTTTTTATAATATCTATTTCGGTAGTTAATTGTAACTTTAAAAATTCTAAATCATTTATTGTATCTGCAACTATTTCTTGCATATAACACCTTCCTTTCTCTTTTCAGTCTTATTATTATATTGATATTTTTTGATACTGTAAAGATTAAAAGAAGAAGTTTTTAAAATTAGTCAAAATTTGACAAAAAAACCTAGTCGCGTGGTTTTATAACAACTGAGCGATTAGGTTCTTCTCCTACACTTTCTGTATAGACATATTTATTATTATTTAAAATATTATGAACAAGTCTTCTTTGATATGAGTTCATTGAATCCATTTTAACTTCAACTTTAGTAGCTTTTACTTCTCTTGCAATACTTTTTGCAAGTTTTTCTATTCTTCTATCATTTTTTTCTTTATAGTCACTTACATCTATTAAGAAACGATAATTGGTGCTTATATCTTTTGTAATAATTGCATTTACTACTGTTGTTAGAGCTTTTAGATTTTTACCATCTTTTCCTATTAATAAGGCATCATTAGTAGAATATAAACGGTATGTTGGGGTATCATTATTCATTGTTATTTCTATATCTACATCAAAGCCCATATCTTTTAAAAGACTTTTGATTGTTTTTTTTATGTAATCTTTTACTTCTCTTTTCTCTATTACTTCTATTTCTACTTTTTTAGATAGTAAAGTTTTCTTTTCTTCTTTGGTATTTATTATTAAGTTTTCTTCAAGTTCTTGTAAATCTAACTTAGCTTTATTTAAGGCTTCTTCATATGTTTTACCTGTATATTCATGTTTATTTAGCATGATGTTCCATCCCCCTTTTTACAACAATATTTTGAATTATAGCGAATAAATTACCTACTGACCAATATATTCCTAATGCAGATGGCATGAAAAATGCAGTTATAATAATGATTACACTCATCATAATAGGCATCATCTTCATTGATGGATCACTAGCTTGAGTATTTGTTGTTCTAAACATAAAGATAGTAGATGCTCCTATTATCAATATTAATACTATGTACATATAGAAAGTATTACTTCCAAAGCCTACTAATGGAGTTGTTCCTAACTGGATTCCTAAGAAGTTTTCTTCAAATATAGATGGCACTCTATTTATAGCTTCTAAGAATGCTAGTAATAGAGGTAATTGAATAAAAGAAATTAAACAACTAGTTAAGGGATTAAAATTATACTTTTTATAAACCATCATCATTTCTTGATTTTGTTTTAACATAGAATCTTGATCTGTTTTACCTTCATACTTCTTTTGTATTCTAGCAAGTTCTGGAGAAGCTTTTTTCATCATCTCACTTTGTACTGCCATTTTTCTTGTAAATGGGAATAATATTAATCTTATTATAATAGTAATGATAATAATACTAATAGCGAAAGAACCAATATATTTACCTAATGTTAAGATTAAAAATGCTAATGGCTTAACAAATATTCCTGTCCATAGTCCATCATACTCAGTTGAGCTTGGAGTAAACTCAGTACATTTTGGTAAATCTTTTAATTTTACACCATTTTTTTCATATAACTTTCTTGTTTGTTCATTTTCGGGTTGACATAAAATATTTTCTGTTAAAGATTGACCTGTTTCTGGATTTTGTACTGCTTTATTATCTTTATCTACTAGTGTTGTAGTACATCCTGTCGATAAAAATAACAACATTATTATAATAATTATCTTTGATTTTAATTTTTTCATATAGACTCCTTATTTAATTTTATTTAATAAATATTGTAAGCTGCTAGATAGTTCTTGATAAGATAAATTTAGGCAGCTGTTCCTTATAATTATAATACAATTATAGTTTTTTTCATAGCTTTTGTTGTATATTCTGATAATTGCTCTTACTTTTCTTTTTAAATTATTTCTAATGTGAGCCTTACCTACTTTCTTTGGGACAGTTATACCATATTTTGTAGGAGTGTCTTCTTTTTCTTTATAGAATATAATAAAATTATGGTTTTTTATCTTTTTACCTGTTTCTATTACTTCATCAAATATTCTACTTTCTTTTACTATATAATTCTTATTCATTTAATCACGTCCCTAAAGTTAAAAAAACACTGCAAAAACAGTGAATTTTATTTTACTAATTCTTTGCGTCCTTTCTTACGACGACTATTTAAAATATTACCAGCACTTGCTTTACGAGCAAAGAAACCATGTTTTTTAGCTCTTCTTCTTTGGTTTGGTTGATATGTTCTTTTCACAATTAACACCTCCAGACTTGAAATCTACACTATTATAATAGTTTAAAGAAAGGTTTGTCAAGAAATTATTATTTTT
>CALVVC010000002.1 GCA_944363755.1 uncultured Bacilli bacterium | reverse complement strand
TTGTAGGCAACTTATTATCAAATTGTCTTAAATAGTTAATATAATTATTATCAATATAGTATATTTTTAATTTATTCATTTGAACCTCCTTAAAATATATAATAAAAGGGCGACTTTAATTAAAAATCGCCCACTTTTTTAGCTCCCTACTATGGCAAGGGTTCTCCCGCTTTTTTAATTCCCTACTATGGCAAGGGTTCTCCCACTTTTTTAGCTCCCTACTATGGCAAGGGTTCTCCCACTTTTTTAATACGGATATATTGTATCAAATAAATTGAACTTTGTAAAGACTTTTGTTATAATTTTATTTAGAAAGTGAGTGATTAGTTTGGCAAAATATTATGATTTAGTAGGGTCAGTTTATGATAAAAATGCTAAGGTTAATAAATATAAAGATGAAGAGATTATTAAAATACCAGGGGTTACCTTTAAATCTTTAGAGGATATAGATAAATTTACAGCAGGGCTTACTGGCTCTTTAGAATTAAAGAATAAAATAGATAAAAAGTATCAGGATAAGACTACTTTTTCTATAAGAGTTACTAAAGATAATGAAAACTTTTATTATAATAGTATTATTTATAATAACCCTAATTTAATCCAAATAGCAAGTTCCTTAAAATCAAAAACAAGTTATATAACAGGTAGTCCTAGAACTATTAAAATGTATTTTGGCAATAATGATTTATTTGTGAATGCTTGGAATGATGTCAAAAGTAAAATACTAAATAGTAGGACGAAAGTAGAAGATAAAGAGTGGTTATATGGTGTTTTTGGGGAGAATAGTAGATATACTACTTTAATTAATAGATATATTAATGGAGATGTTTTTGATAATGAAACTGAAAGTTTATTAACTGATTTAAAAAATGCTTTTAGAGAGTATGAAATATTTCGTAAATATTTAACTAATAAAGATAAGAAAAAGATAATATCTAATGTAAATGTTTCATCATCTAATATTCCTATTAAGACTAGTTTAGGAGTAATAGAAGAGAAACTAGGTAGTAATGATATTAATTATACCACTTTAGACGATGAAGAAGATGTTTATGATCCTGATGAGTACCTTTTTTTATCTCCTTTTGAGTTAGAACAAATGACTGGAGGCCCTGGTAACATATTCCATGGACAAAATCCTAAATATAGTACTGGTACAGGGAGAAAACATTAATGTTAAATGAATATTTAGAATATCTAGAATATGAAAGACATTATTCTAAATATACTATAGATAATTATGAGAAAGATATAGAAGAATTCTTAGATTATTTAGATAAAGAAGGGCTTAATTATTTAAAACTACAATATAGTGATATAAGACTTTATTTAATGTATTTAAAAGATGGAAAACATGAGAAATCTACTTCTATTAGTAGAAAACTTAGCGCTCTTCGTAGTTATTATAAATATCTTTGTAATAATAATAAAGTTAAGACTAATTTATTTAATTTAATATCATCTCCTAAAAAAGAACAAAAACTACCTAGATATTTTGAATATAATGAATTAGAAGAATTATTTAATGTTCCGGACTTAAAGAGTCCTTTAGGACAAAGAGATAGATTAGTACTAGAGATTATGTATGCGACAGGGATAAGAGTAGGAGAATTAGTTAAGATTAGATTAAAAGATATTAATAAGAGTGAGAGAACTATTTTAATACATGGTAAAGGTAGTAAGGAGAGAATTGTTAATTATGGAGAATATGCTAGTGATATTTTAGATATCTATTTAAATAATGGCTATAAAGAGTTAAATAAATATAATACAGATTATTTAGTTTTAAATAATCAAGGAAGAGTAATAACAGAGCGAGGTATTAGATATATACTTACTAATTTAATTAAGAAAACATCACTTCATAAAAATATATCTCCTCATATGTTAAGACATTCTTTTGCAACACATCTTTTAAATGAAGGATGTGATATCCTATCTGTTAAAGAATTGTTAGGACATGAAAGTATATCATCTACTCAAATATATACTCATATTACTAATGATAGATTAAAAGAAGTTTATTTACATAGTTTTCCAAGAACTAGAAAATAATAGTTTATTAACATTTACTTTTTTGTCCTATTTAATTAAACTTTGCTATAGAAAAAAGTTTTTTCCCTTGACGTTTAAGTTAATTTTCTCTATCATATATTATGTAGATAGGAGATTATATATGGAAATTAAAAAAATAGTAACAGGTGCATTAGAAGAGAATTGTTATGTATTAAGTAAAGATGGAACTTGTTTAATAGTAGATCCTGGTAGTGATAGTAGAGCGATTAAGGAATTAGTTGGTGATGATAAGATTATAGGTATATTAGTTACCCATGCTCATTTTGATCATATAGGGGCTTTAAGAGATTTTTTAAATTCTAATAGAAGATTAAAAATCTTTAAAAAAAGTAATCTTATTGATATGAAAGAAGTAAGTGTAGGTACATTTAAGTTTATTCCTATAATGACTCCAGGGCATAGTAGTGATTCAGTAACATTTTATTTTAAAGAAGATAATGCCATGTTTGTAGGAGATTTTATTTTTAGGGATACGGTTGGTCGTTGTGATTTACCTACAGGTAGTAGTAGTGAGATGGATAAATCTATTGAAAAAATAAAAACATATGATGATAGTATTATTTTATATCCAGGACATGGTGATGAAACTACTTTAGGTAGAGAAAGAGAGTATAATTTATATTTTATTAAAGAATAGGGAGTTGTTGTTATGTATATTGATTTAGTAGTATTAGTTATTTTAATATTAGTAGTAATAATGTATTTTAGAAGATTTTCAAGCTTTGTTTATTTTATAGGAATAGTAGATATTTTCTTAAGAATATTAACATTTATTAAAAATAATATTGGTCTTCCTGACCTTGCCGCTGTTATTGATAATTATATACCTGAAAGTATCTTAGCAATTGTAGGTAATTACACTGATGGGATACTTTATATAGTAATCGCTTGGGCTTATATTGTAATAATGTCTATATTCTTATTTTATAATACTAAATTCTTTATTAAAAAGAAAAAAATATAGGAGGAAATATGAAGAAAAATAACACTTGGATAAAAGTTGTAATTATAATTATCATCTTAGAATTAATTGTAGGAGGTATTATCTTTGCATATAAAAAATTCAATACAGAAAGTGATAATAGTATTTCTACTAATGATAAAGAAGTTAAAGCTTTATATGAAAAAATTGCCTATAATGATATAGAATCTCTTGATGTTATGAGTCCTAAAGTTATGCTTTATTATGGCTATAAAAATATGGATATTAGTGAATCTACTAATTGTGATGCTTTTAATACTACTGAGGATACTACAGGATATAGTTGTGAAGGTATCGCTAGTTTTATTCCTAGTAAAGATATAGAAAAATCTATTAAAGATATATACGGGCCTAAAATAGTTATTACTCCGACATCTTTTGAAATAGATGCTAATCATTATGCTTTTTATAATGAAGAGATGGATGGATATGCAATTTTTACTAAAGATGAAGAAGAAACTGTAGAACCAATAAATATGAAGTTAGATAAAGTAAGTAAAGATGATGATAGTATTACACTAACAGTAGAAGTTCTAGATGGAGTATTTGGAACTGTTATAGATACATATAATTTTACTTTTACTAAAGATTCAAAAAATTATTATTTAACTAGTAAAGAAATAGTTACAAATAAGGAGGATTAGTTTATGTTTGATAAAATTAAAAATGATATGATTAAAGCAATGAAAGAACAAGATAAATTTAGACTTTCTGTTATTAGAATGCTTAAAGCATCTATTGATAAAGAACGTATTGATAAAAAAATAGAAATAACTGATGAAGTTGTTATTGATGTACTTGCTAAAGAGCTTAAAACTCGTGAAGAAGCTAGAACAGAATTTAGTAAAGCAGGTAGAACTGATTTAGTAGAGTCTTTAGATAAAGAAATAGAAATTATTAAAGAGTATCTTCCTCTTCCATTAACAGATGAAGAAATAAATAAAATTATTGATGAAGCATTTATGGAAACAAAAGCATCTACTATTAGAGATATGGGTAAAGTTATGAAAATAATTACGCCTTTAGTTAAAGGTAGATGTGATATGAAAGAAATCTCTAATAAAATAAAAGCGAAATTAAGTTAAGAAAACCATCCTTTCTACATATTTTATATAAGAAAGGACGGTTTTTATTATGAAGATAATCGCTCATAAAAGTAATTTATATAATAATAAAACATTTATTGAAACTGTTAATAACTTAGAAGGACTAACAGGAGTTATGTTAGATGTAGTTATGACTAAAGATAAGAAAGTCTTAGTATTTTCACCTGTAACTACTAATAAAATAACTATTAATACTATTCAAAATAATAATTTAAGTGAATTAACTTATTATGATATCTTAACATTAGAACAAGCTCTTAATATGTTAAATAGCTTTAAAGGAAAGATTATTATTAATTTACTACCTTTGAATGAAGCTTTACTAATAGAAGATTACCAAAAGGTTATATCTAATAATTTAAGTTATACAGAAGAAGTAAAGAAGGTAATAGATAGATTTCCTAACTTAAATATTTATGTTTGTAGTAGTAGTTATAATCTTTTATATCAAATTATTAGAATGTTTACTAATAGAAAAAAAGGGGTAGTTTTAAGTGAAGATAGTGGTAGTTATATAGATGTAGATTTTTATATTTTTATACCTAGTATGTTAAATGAAAAGATTATGGCAGAACAATTAAGTATAGGTAAAGAAGTTATGATTATAATGACTGATGCTGATGATATATCTATAGTTATAAGTTTTTTAGAAAAGAATAAAAAAAATAAAGAAAATTATCAATATATTACAAATCATGCAAAAATATTTTATTATAGTGCAAATAATATATAGAAGAGGATGTAGTTTATGACAAAAGATGAAATATTTAAAGAGTTAGAGAAATTAGATTTACCTAAAGATAAGTATATAGTAATTAGTGGGGCAAGTTTAGTAGTTCAAGGACTAATAGATAAGACAGATGATATAGATCTTGCTTGTTCTAAAGAATTATTTGATAAGTTAGATTGGGATGTAAAAAGAGAATATAATTCTTTGATTAAATATAAAGGTGTTTTTGATATTGATTATGATTTATATGATGAAAAAAGAGTTATAGAAATTAATGGTTATCGTTTTATGAATTTAAAGGCTTGTTATGAATTAAAAAAAGTTATGAATAAACCTAAAGATAAGAAATTAATAAAAGATTTAGAACTAAAAGTATGTCTTATGGATAATTATTATTTTGAAAGAAAATTAAGAGATAAAGGTATTAACTTTATCGCTGGTGTTGATGAAGTAGGTCGTGGTCCTTTAGTGGGGCCTGTTGTCGCTTCTTGTGTCGTTTTACCTGAGCATTTTAATTTAGAAGGGTTAACTGATTCTAAAAAACTTAGTGAAAAGAAAAGGGAATACTTTTATGATGAAATTATGAGACAAGCCTTAGGAGTAGGTATTGGTATTATAAGTGAGAAAGTAATAGATGAAGTTAATATTTATGAAGCGACTAAAATGGCAATGAAAGAAGCGATTAACAATTGTTCTTGTAAAGTAGAACATATCTTAATAGATGCCATGAAGCTTGATATAGATATACCTACAACATCTATTATTAAAGGAGATTTAAAAAGTATTACAATATCTGCCGCTTCTGTTATCGCTAAAGTAACAAGAGATAGATTGCTAGATGAATTAGATAAAAAATATCCTATGTATGACTTTAAAAATAATAAAGGTTATCCTACTAAAAAGCATTTAGAAGCGATTAAAAAATATGGTATTATTGATGAACATAGAAAAAGTTTCGGACCTGTTAGTGAATATTTAGAGTTGACAAAGTAGAAATTGTCATGTATAAATTTGTATGAAAGAAGGGATTAGATGTCTAAAAACTTAGTTATAGTGGAAAGTCCTAGTAAAAGTAAAACTATAGAAAAATATTTAGGTAATGATTATAAAGTAGTAGCAAGCATGGGGCATATTAGAGATTTATCAACTACAGGGCCTTTAGGACTTGGTGTTGATATAGAAAATGGCTTTAAGCCTAATTATATACCATTAAAGGGTAAGAAAAAGATAATTACAGAGTTAAAAAAAGATGTTAAAGAAGCTAGCCATGTAATACTTGCAACTGACCCTGATCGAGAGGGAGAAGCGATTAGTTGGCATTTAAAAGAAGCTTTAGGTATTAAAGATAATGATTATGATAGAGTACTTTTTCATGAAATAACTAAAGATAAAGTAATTAATGCTATTAAACATCCAACTAAAATAGATGATAACTTAGTTAAAAGTCAAGAGACTAGAAGAATACTTGATAGAATAATAGGTTTTAGATTATCAAAACTTTTACAAGCGAAAATAAAAGCGAAAAGTGCAGGACGTGTCCAAAGCGTCGCTTTAAAACTTATTGTCGATAGAGAACGTGAAATAGAAGCTTTTGTACCGGAAGAATACTTTACTATAACAGCAATTATTGAAGAGGTAGAGGCAAGTCTATTTAAGTATAAAGATGAAGAGATAAAACTACATAATGAGAAGGAAGCTAATAAAGTTTTAGAAGCTTTAGGTGATGATTATAATTTAAGTAGTATAGAAAAAAAGAAAAGAAAAAAAGCAAGTAAGGCTCCTTTTATTACATCAACTCTACAACAAGAAGCATCAACTAAACTAGGTTTTACTGCTAAAAAAACAATGTCTATCGCTCAAAAGCTTTATGAAGGTATAGATTTAGGAACTGAGACTGTTGGTCTTATTACTTATATGAGAACTGATTCTATTAGACTTTCTGATGAGTTTGTTGGTAGTGCCTTTCATTATATAGAAGAAAACTTTGGTAAAAAGTATATTGGTTATACTAAACATACTAAAAAAACAGACAATGTTCAAGATGCTCATGAAGGTATTAGACCTACTAGTATATTAAGAGAGCCTTTAAAAGTAAAACAGTATTTATCAAGTGATGAGTTTAAACTATATAGCCTAATTTATAAAAGAGCTTTGGCATCTTTAATGGCTGATGCTATTATGGATCAAACAACTCTAATATTCAATAACAATGACTATAAATTTAAAGCGACTGGAAGTATTTTAAACTTTGATGGTTACTTAAAAGTATATAGTGATTATGAGAAAAATGAAGATAAGATTATTCCTGAACTTATAGAAGGTAATAATTATAAAGCTAGTGACATTTTATCTGAACAACACTTTACAAAACCACCTGCAAGATATACAGAAGCTAAGTTAATTAAAGAGATGGAAGACTTAGGTATAGGACGTCCTTCTACTTATGCTAAAACTATTGATACTATTAAAGATAGAGGATATGTAAAACTTGAAGAGAAAAAGTTTGTACCAACAGAAATAGGAGTTGAGACAACTGATAAATTACAAGAGTTTTTTAGTGATATAATAAACGTAGAATATACTAAAAATATGGAAGATGAACTTGATAAAATAGCAGAAGGTAATCTTGTTTGGAATGAAGTCTTAAAAGAATTTTATGATGTTTTTGAACCTCGAGTAAAAAAAGCTTTTAGTGATATGGAGAAAAAAGAGGCCGAAGAAACAGGAGAAATATGTCCAGAGTGTGGTAGTCCATTAGTTAAAAGACAGGGACGTTATGGAGAGTTTATCGCTTGTTCTAATTATCCTGAATGTAAATATGTAAAGAAGGAAGAAAAACAAATTGTAGAAGTATGTAACTGTCTTAAATGTGATGGTAAAATACTAGAAAGAAAGACACGAAAAGGGAAAATTTTCTATGGCTGTAGCAATTTCCCTAAGTGTAAAGAAGCTTTTTGGGATAAACCAATAGGAGAGAAATGTCCAAAGTGTAGTGAGATGCTTGTTTCTAAAAATAATAAAATTAAATGTAGTAAATGTGATTATGAAAAAGCCTAATAGGGCTTTTTTTCTAAACCTTTTTGGTATATAATTGAGTAAGGTGATAAAAGATATGGAATCAAGAGTAACTTATCAAAAAAAGAAAAGGAAAACGAAAAAACTAAGATTTAGAAAATGGGTAATAGTAGTTTTTTTAATATTCTTTCTATCTATATTTTTATTATCTGCAAGTAAAGTATTTAATTGGTTTAATGATAATAATAAAGTAGATAATATTACAGAAGATATTTTAGAAAATGTAAAAGTTAAAGAAAAAAAAGATAATGAAAATACCGAGAATATTAATCCTCCTGAAGATAAATGGAATGATTATTGGGACTATATAAAGATGAACTTACTAGAAATAGACTTTAATCAATTATTAAAAAGAAACTCTGATACAGTAGGATGGATTGAAGTAAAAGGAACTAATATAAATTATCCTATTGTTCAAACTACTGATAATAATTATTACTTAACTCATGCTTTTGATAAAACAGAAAATGAAGCAGGTTGGGTATTTATGGATTATAGAAATGATTCTGTTAACTTTAATCAAAATACTATTATATATGCTCATAGTAGATTAACAGGATCTATGTTTGGAAGTCTAAAAAACATTTTAAATAGCTCTTGGTATACTAATAAAAATAATCATATTATAAGACTTTCTACTCCAACAGAAAATACTATGTGGCAAGTATTTAGTGTTTATACAATTCCTAAAGAAAGTTATTATATAACACCTAGTTTTAATAGCAATGAAGCCTATCAAGAATTTCTAAATACAATGAAAAGCAGAAGTGAAGTAGAGTTTTCTGCAGAAGTTAATACAAATGATAAAATATTAACTCTATCGACATGTAAAGATAATTTTGGAAATAGAGTAGTTATGCATGCTAAGTTAATAAAAAAAGAGTTAAGATAAGGTTATAGATTTTATTTTTTGCATATAATATTAATATGCTTGATATAGAAATTTGACATCTTAAGATATTTAGTATATAATTAATACCAAGTAAATGTTCTCGCTTGTGGTTGGTGCGAGTAATAAATCATACCATTTTGTCAAATGTTCTCGCTTGTGGTTGGTGCGAGTAATAAATCATACCATATAGTAAATTAAAATTCCTTATTCTATAATGAATAGGGAATTTTTGTTTATAAGAAAGTTATAGATTTTAAAAAATCGAATTTATGTATTGACGAACGTATATTTAATATAGTACACTTAAGTTACAAATATTAAGCAGAGGTGCTCGTCATATGAAAATTAAAGAAGGATATGTTTATCATATTAAGGAAGAATATTTTAAAGTTGTTAGAGATGAAAAACTAATGAAAAATCACGAAGGTAATTTTACACGACCAAATTATTTTTGTATAAAACTAGATAATAGTGAAATATTATGGTTTGTTCCTATGAGTAGTAAAATAGATAAATATGAGGAAATAATAGAAAAAAAGATAGAAAAATATAAAAAATGTGACACTATTGTAATTGGTAATTATAGAGGTAGAAAACATGCATTTTTAATCCAAAATATGTTTCCTATAATTGCTAAATATATAGATCATATTGATACAGTTAAAGGTAAAGCGTTACAAGTTCCATCCGAAACAAGACGCATAATACTAGAAAAAGTAAATAAAGTATTTAAGTTAAAGAAAAAAGGTGTAAATTTAATTTTCCCTGATGTTGATAATATTAAAGGAATATTATTGAAAGAACTAAAAAAAGAAGAAGGATAACATTGATATTATTTACATAAAAGAATAAATTTTATATTTTTGTGGATTGACTTAAACTAAAAAATTTAGTATGCTTATTATGAAGATAGGAAACCTATCTAATATATTCAAAAAGAGGAGGAAATATGAAAAAAATTAATTTTTTTGCTACATTATTTATTGCTGTTTTTGCATTAGGTGTAGTAAATGTTAGTGCAAAGGAAATACCTGTTACTGATGAGGCAACATTTAGAGATGCTTTAAATTCAGCAGTTACAGGTGATACTGTTGTTCTTAATAATAGTATTACGTTATCTTCAAAAGATAATGCTCCAGAGGTTACTGGTAAAGAGATTACTATTGATGGTAAAGACTTTACTATTACAGGTTGGAGAGATGAAGCTGGTTCATTATTATCAGATCAAAGTATTATTACTGCTGGTGCTAATGGTATTGTTCATATTAAAAATGTTACTTTAACAAATGCTCAAAAATATGGAGTACAAGCTTATAATGGCGGTTATGCTAGTGTAGAAAATGTATACATTAATGATTGCCGTTATGGAGGTATATTACTTAATGCTGGTACTATCGAAGTTATTAGTTTAAATTTAGGTTTCAATGGTCAAAATCCTGATGGTCAAGGTGGAATCTTAAATAATGGTATTGAAGTATCAACATCAGTTAAATTAACTGAACCAAATGCTATACCTAGTATAATTATGAATGGTACTATAAATTCTACAGAAAAGGATAATGTAATTTATTTTGCATCAGATGCTAATGATAATACAACTGGTTTTATTGTAGAAAATACTGATAGTACTACTGATAAAATATTAGTAAATGGTACTACTGCTGTAATTACTGATGCTAATAATGAAATAAAATATGAAAGTAACGAATTAAAAGAAGGTACTGTTTTTGAAGGAGAAGATTATACTCCAAATATTGAAGTAACTGATCCAGTTGAACCTGAAACTCCAACAGATGAAGTAAAAAATGAAGAAGTTAATCCAGAAACAAGTGATGGAATATTACTATTCTTAGGATTAACTATTGTTGGTTTTGCAGGTGTTGCATTAACTTACAGAAGACTTCATAATTAATAAGAAGAAGGATAAAGAAGTATGTCTTGAGACAATACTTCTTTATTTGTGTAAAGTATTTTTTAATTTTCATTATTTAATTGACGGTTAGAAAAATAACTAGTATACTTAACTTAAGATAAGAGGATATCTTATTTTAGAAATGAAGGAGGAAGTATGAAAAGAAAAATGAACTTTGTTCTTGCTTTCCTAATTGGTTTTTTTGTAGTAATGCCTAGTGTTAATGCAAAAACAACAGTTAATGAGCAAGAATATGACACACTTGAAGATGCTATTAATGCGGTAGGAGGTGTGGAAGCTACTTTTACACTTACTAGTGATGAAGTAGGTAATGCTAAAACTATTAATATTCCAGCAGGAGCTAACTATACTATTGATGGAGGTAACTTTACTGTAAATTATAGTTTTAATTTAGATGCTACATCAACTAAA
Organism: uncultured Bacilli bacterium; assembly: GCA_944363755.1. Classification (GTDB taxonomy): domain Bacteria; phylum Bacillota_I; class Bacilli_A; order RF39; family UBA660; genus Onthousia. The sequence goes on along the minus strand of CALVVC010000002.1, from coordinate 17,820 downwards.
AATAGTAGTCTAAAAGTAATGAACTTAATTATGGATGGTAATAGTACTTTAACAACAGCTATTAATTCACAAAATCAAAGTACTACACCCAATGAATTAACTTTATCTGTAACTAATTCTACTATTAAGAATTATACAAATAAAGGATTCTATTTAACTAATGTTAAGAATTTACTTGTAGATAATGTTAATTTTAATAATTTAGCATTTACAGAACAGGAGTGGTATAAGGGAGATTATACTATTGATATTAATTTAATAGGAGTTCAAGATGCTGAAATTACTATTAAAAATTCTACATTCTCTGGTAAAGCTGGAGGTAATGCTCCAATAAAGGTTACACAAAGAGGTGGCTTTGATGATATTAATACCGATATACCTTATTACAAAGTAGGACATTCTAATACACCTGCTAGTGTTAAATCATTAATAGTAGAAAATTGTGATTTTACACAAGTTACTGATAATTCAAAAGGAGATGTATGTATTGGATCTAGTCCTAATTCTGATGGAACTGCTAGAACTAGTGCAACATTATATAACTATAAAGTAACAGCTAAAGAAGGAACAACTACTGAAGTATATACTAGAAGCACTACAGAAGCTGAAGCTAATGGTACCAATGTACCAGTTGTAGTAGAAGCAGGTAGTCCATTAATGCAATTAACAAACTATGTTTTAAATTCTGATGATGGTAACATAAATTTAGAAGTAAATAAAACATATCAATTAAACTATTATTTTGGTGATAAAGGTGCAACTATTGTTAATGCTCCTACAGTAACATTTAGAAGTAGTGATGATAGTATTGTATCTGTATCAAGTGATGGAGTTCTTACTGCTAAAAAAACTGGAACTGCTACAATCTATGCAACATATGATAATGGTGAATATAACTGGCAAGTTAATGTTGTAGGAGCTAATGAAACTACAGCAGAAGAAGTAGAAAATCCAAATACTAGTGATGGAATCTTACTATTCTTAGGCTTAACTGTAGTTGGATTTGCAGGAGTTGCTCTTACTTACAGAAGACTTCATAATTAATAAGAAATTAAAGCATTGCTTAGGCAGTGCTCTTTTTTTCTTTTCTAACAAAATTGTAAGGAAATAAGCTTTTATTTTATGATATTATTTAATTGGTGATAGATAATGAAGCAAAGACTAAGAGATATTATATTTTTAATAATAGGGGTTAGTTTAACAATTCTTTTCTTTACAGTAGTAATACCAGTACTTGCAATTATAGGATTAATTAAAGTGATTTCTATGATTAGACACTTTAAAACTCATCATAAATTTGTTAAAATAAATCCATAAGGTGATGAATTTATGGAATATTTAGATTATTATGATGAAGATGGTAATTATTTAGGTTATAAGAGTCGAGATGAAGTTCATAAAGAAGGACTATGGCATAATACTGTTCATTGTTGGTTATATGAGATGGATGGTAGTGTTTACTTTCAAATAAGAAGTAGTAGTCATAAATTTTATACGACAGCATCAGGACATGTTTTAAAAGGTGAGACTATTGAAGAGGCTTTTAGAAGGGAAATAAATGAGGAGATAGGTCTTGATATAGATAGTAGTGATGCAACACTTGTAGATATTGTTCCATGGTGTATGGATAAAATGAAAAATGGTACTCTTATTAAAGATAGAGCGAAAGCGAATGTTTATGTTGATTTGTTTGAAGGAGATTTAGATAGTTTTAAATTTGATCCTAATGAAGTATTAGGTGTTGTTAAAGTAAAGGCAAAAGATGCTTTAAATCTTTTTAAAAATGGTAAAGGAGAAATAGAAGCTGAAATAATTACTATTAAAGATAATAAAAATGTAAAGGAAAGTAAACTAGTTAGTATAGATGATTTTCTTGTAATGGAACACGAAACAACTTATGATAAATATAAAGATGTGTTAAATAAAGTAATAGAAATTACTAAATAAGTAGTAATTTCCTTTTATTTTTGGTACAATACTTTCTAAGATAGGAGATAGATAAAATTGAAAGATGCTTATACTAAGAGTAGTAAGGATATTTTAGAAGAGTTAAGTAGTAAAAAAGATGGATTAAATGAAAAAGAAGTAACTAAAAGATTAGATGAGTATGGTTTTAATGAAATAGAAGCTAAGAAGCCTAAAACTATATTAGAAATGGTTATAGATGGGCTTAAAGATAAGATGATTTTAATACTTTTACTTGCATCAATTCTTTCCTTTATACTAGGAGAAGTAGCAGAAGGGGTAGTTATATTAACAATTATCTTTATAAATTCTTTAATTAGTATAATTCAAGAGAAGAAAGCAATGAATGCTATTATTGCTTTAAGAAATATGAATGCTCCTCATACTACTGTTATAAGAGGTGGTAAAAAGAAAAATATTTTAACTAAAGAAGTAGTTCTTGGAGATATTGTTTATTTAGAAGATGGTAATATTGTCCCTGCAGATATTAGATTAATAGAAGAGAATGGTTTAAAAGTAGATGAATCATCTTTAACTGGTGAAAGTGTTCCTGTAGAAAAAGATGCTAATGTTACTTTAGATAAAAATACTACTTTAGCAGATAGAGTTAATATGGTTTACTCATCAACTATAATATCTTATGGTACTGCTATTGGAGTTGTAGTTGGAACATCTTCTAATACAGAAGTAGGTTCTATTGCAACCATGTTAGAAGATACTGATAGTTTAGATACACCACTTAAAAGAAAACTTAATAAAGTAGGAGAAGTCTTAAGTATTATTGGTATTTTAGTCGCTATTCTTATATTTATAATAGGACTACTTTATGGTAAAGACTTTATCTCTTTATTAATGGTTTCTATATCTTTAGCAATTTCTGTAATACCAGAAGGACTCCCTGCTACTGCTACTATAGTTATGGCTTTAGGAGTATCTCGTATGGCTAAGAAAAATGCTTTGGTTAAGAAACTTCCTGCAGTTGAAGCTTTAGGTAGTGCAACTGTTATTTGTTCTGATAAGACAGGTACTCTTACTTTAAATAAAATGGCAGTTGTAAAAAGTATTTTATATAAAGATATTATTAAAGAAAATAATGATAATACTTTTAATGACGCCTTAATAAAATGTTCTTGTTTATGTAATAATGCTTATCTTGATAAAGATAAAGTAATAGGTGATCCTACAGAAGGATGTTTATTAAGTTATGCTCAAGAGTTAAGTTATGATATTAAAAAGATAAAAGAAAATAAAGTTTTATATCAAGAGCCATTTGATTCTATTAGAAAGAGAATGAGTGTTGTAGTTAAAGAGAAAAAAGATTATCTTCTTTATAGTAAAGGGGCTCCTGAAGAGTTAATAGATGTATGTAGTTATGCTAGTGTTAATGATAAATTAGTTAAACTTACAAATGCTGATAAAGGAAAAATAAGAGAATACTGTACTAAAATGTCTAGTGAAGGCTTAAGACTATTAGGTTTTGCTATGAAAAATATTAATACTCTTCCAAAAGAAGGAGATATGATAGAAAAAGATTTAACTTTTATTGGTATTATGGGAATAATTGATCCCCCAAGAGAGGAAGTAAAACACGCAATTAGTACTTGTCATGATGCTTCTATTAGAGTAATTATGATTACAGGAGATCATAAATTAACTGCTAAAGCGATTGCTAAAGACCTTGGTATTTATAAAAATGGTGATAGAGTAGTAGATGGGGAAGAACTTAGTAAGATGAGTGATTTAAAGCTTAAGAATACTATAGAAAACATCTCCGTTTTTGCAAGAGTTACTCCTCAAGATAAACTTAGAATTGTTAATGCCTTAAAGAAAAATAAAGAAATAGTTGCGATGACTGGTGATGGTGTTAATGATGCTCCTGCCTTAAAGAAAGCTGATATTGGTGTTGCCATGGGTATTACTGGTACTGATGTCGCTAAAGATGCTGCAGCCATGATTCTTTTAGATGATAATTTTACAACTATTGAAGTAGCAATTAAAGAAGGAAGAAGAGTATATCGTAATATTCAAAAAGTAATTCAATACTTATTAGCTGGTAATATCGCTGAAGTTTTAACTATTTTTGTTACAATGTTATTTAATTTAGATAGCCCCTTACTTGCTGTTCATATTTTATTTATTAATCTTGTAACTGATACTCTTCCTTCCCTTGCTCTTGGAATAGATCCAGCAAGTCCTAATATTATGAAACATAAACCAGTTAAAGAGGGAAGTTTATTTGAACGTGGTCTTGTCTTTAGAATAGGTTTCTATGGAGTATTTCTTGCAATTATTACTTTAGTTGCATACTTTATAGGATCAAATGATAGTTATGATGTAGGTATGACTATGGCCTTTACTGTTTTATGCCTATCACAGATATTCCATTCTCTAAATCAAAGTTCAAGTATAACATCTCTATTTAGTAAAGACTATCCAAGAAATAAGATGTTATTCCTTTCTATGGTAGGATCAATTTTCTTCCTTATGATTGTTTTATTTGTAACACCTATAAGAGAATTCTTCTCACTTAGTGTATTAAGTGGAAATGAATGGTTAATAGTTATATTGCTATCTTTATCACCAATTCTTATAGTAGAAATATTCAAAGCGATAACAAGAAGCTTAGGAATGGATAGCTAGTATTATGGTAGTAAATAAGAAGAGGATAGTTTTAAGTAATAAAATCTATCCTTTATTTGCAGGACTTTCAGGGGATTTAATTTTTTATGTTACGATTAATACTTTATTCTTAACAGAAGTAAAGAAATTCAGTGCCTTGGAGATAAGCTCTCTTACAACAATTAGTTTATTAGTAATGATTATATTGAATCCTCTGGTTATAAAGATAATTAATAAAATAGGAGCCTTAAACTCTGTAAAAGTAGGAGTTATACTTCTTTTCTTGGGGGCTTTCTTAATAACTGTTGGTAATAATTATTTTACTATTTTAATTGGCTCTATTCTTTATGAGGCATATGCTTATTTTAAAAAGATGGATACCATAATACTTAGAAATAATTTATCTTTTTTAAATGAGAAAGATAAGTATTTAGAATATGAGAGCAAAGGCTCTTTAGTTTTTGCTGTAGTTACAATGTTACCAGCTCTTATATCTGGTTTTCTTTTCAATCTAAATCCTTATTTACCAATGATAGGTTGTTTAATCTTCTGTGTTATTAATTTATTCTTAGTAAATTTTCTATATGAAGTTAAGACTCCTAATGAAAAGGTAATAAAAAAAAGATATAAGAAAAGTTAAGATAACCCATCTTGTTTTCTTACTCTTACTTCTTTTTGCAGTATGTTATTCTATTATTGACTTAGGACAAAGTAATAGTAAACTATTTATTCAATATAAACTTAATAGTTTCTTATCTTTAGAAAATGTTTCAATAATTTTAACTACAATAATTAGTGTTTCAAAAATTGTAAGAGTTCTTGCTAATTACTTTTTTCTTACAATTTATGAAAAGTATAAAAGTAAAATCTTATCTATTATAGGATATAGTCTTCTTATATCATTTATTCTTATTTTAATAGGTAACTTTATACCATTTAAAATCTTTGGTATTATTTTAATGAGTATAGGCTTTTGTTTATTCCTTGCTATAAGAGATCCATTTGATAATTATATTAAAGAATAATTACTTAATAATACTAAACAGGAAGACCATGAGATTATGATAAATAAGTTAAACTTTACAAGAAAATTAGGTAAGTTAATAATTAGTAGTTTAATTACTTTAATACTTTTAAAAGATAATCTTACTTATGTAATGGTGTTCTTATTAGGACTTTCTTGTTTTAGTTTAGTAATTGTTTATGAAATATATAAAATATTAAAGAAAAAGAAATATAGCAAATTAAACTAAAAACACACACAAGTCAATGTTTGTGTGTGTTTTTAGTTTAAAATGGTTGTATATGCTCAGTATATCTTGAAATATAGATGTTTTTTGTTTTATTATTTTTTCTAATTTTTATGCACAAAATAAAATAAATTTGTGCATAAAAATTAGTTATTGACTATAAAGTTATATATTATTGATTTATGTTGTAAAAAAACGCAAAAAATATAAAAAGTGCGAAAAAAAGCAACAAAAGTTATTTACGTAAAATTAATTAAATGATAAAATTATAAGCAAGGGAAGTGATATTGTGACTAATGCAAAAAAAATTATTGAAATTGCATATAATAATAATGGGTATGTTACAACTAAACAAATTAAAAATGCTAATATTAGTACTGTTGAGCTAACTAGATTAGTAAAACAAAACAAAATCGAAAGAATTAGTAGGGGTTATTATGCTTTAGTTAATACATTTTGTGATGACTATTATAAATATCAATTAAAATCTAAGAATTGTGTTTTCTCACACGCGACAGCACTTTATTTATATGATTTATCAGATAGGACACCACTTTATTTTGATATGACAGTACCTTATGGTTATAATGGCTCTTTAAGACAAGATAAAAATGTAGTTCTACATTATGTAAAAAGAGAATTTTTAAATCTTGGATTAACAACTATAGACTCACCTTTTGGTATGAAAATAAAAACTTATGATATAGAAAGAACTATTTGTGATATCATTAAGGCAAGAAAACATATGGATAAAGAAATTTTTACTAAAGCATTGCAACGATATTCAAAAATGAAAGGTAAAGATTTACTTAAATTAATGGAATATGCAAAAAAATTGAATATTGAAAATAAAGTTATTGAATATATGGAGGTGTTATTATAATTAATTCAGATAAATTAAAAAGTTTAGTTTTTAAAAAAGCCCAAGGTAATAGTGATCTTTCTCAAAAATATTTTCAATTATTTTATTTTGAAAGGATTTTAGAAAGAATATCTAGAAGTAGATATAAAGGTCAGATTATTTTAAAGGGTGGTCTTTTATTGACATCAATAATAGGAGATGAAGATAGAACAACTAAAGATATGGATGCTACCCTAAAAGGTATATCTTTAACAAAAGATAATGTAGAAAAAATATTTAATGAAATCCTTAATATCAATATTAACGATGGCGTGTCTTTTAAAATTATTTCTATAAAAGATATTAGATTAGAAGATGAATATGGTGGATTTAGATTAAATATATTATCAAAATTAGACTATAATAAGACTTATATTACAGTAGAATTAACAACAGGAGATATTATTACTCCAAGAGAAATGAAATATAATTATAATTCTATTTTTGAAGATAAAAAAATACCAATATTGACTTACACTATTGAGACTATTTTAGCAGAGAAGTTTCAAACTGTTATTGCTAGAGGTATTTTTAATACACGGTTGAAAGATTTTTATGATATATATATTCTTGCTAAAACAAAAATTAGTGATATTGATAAAAAAACATTAGTAATTGCAATAGAAAATACTTTTAAAAGAAGAGAGACAAAATTAGATATAAATTATTTTAATGCAGTTATTAATAGTTTAACTGAAAATGATAATCTTAAAGATTTATGGAGTGAATATCAAAATAAAAATAAATATGCTAAAGATATAAGTTTTGAAGATATAATAGATTCTGTTAAAATAATAGTTAATATATTAGAAGAAACATTAGTTACTGCTTAAATGGTTTTGATAAAATTAGAAAGGATTTTGAACTATGAAAAAAGTTAGGAATGCTGTAAGAGTGTTTGTAGTTGCTGGTAATAAAGTTTTATGTATACGATATAAAGAAGAAAACATAGGGTATATTGATATTCCAGGAGGAAAAATAGAAGAAGGAGAAACAGGTGTAGAAGCAGCAATTAGAGAAGTGAGAGAAGAAACAGGAATAGAAGTTAATAATTTAGAAGAAGTTGGTAATGTTGCTATTGAGTATCCAGATAGAATTTACAACATGAATGTATTTGTTGCAAATGATTATAAAGGAAATACTAGAAATAATAAAGAAAATGATGCTTTTTTTCTTGATATAGAATATTTATTGAAAGAAAAGAAGAGATATGCTATTACATACTTGTTAGATACTGAGTTTGAAGATTATTTTTATAATAGAAAAGTTAATGTTAAATTTAACGTTGATAGTAATCATAAAGTTATTAATTATGATAAGATATGAAATTTAATCAGCTTAAATAATAAATAATATTTAAAAAACATAAACTTACTACTGAAAGGTAGTTGAGTTTTTTATGTTTACAAGAGGAATAGATAAAAGAATGAAAATTATTCTTTTAATATTTAGTAGCATTTTATTAATAATTGTCTTAAGAGTCTTTTATGTTCAAGTAGTAGATTATAAGAAACTGTCAAATCTAGCAAGTGATTTGTGGAGTAGAAATTTACCTATAGAAGCCTCTCGTGGAAGGATACTTGATCGAAATGGTGTAGTTCTTGCTGATAATATTACAACTACATCTTTAGTATTAATTCCTAATCAGATTAAAAATAAAAAAGAAGTAACAGAAAAACTTGCTGATATTTTAGATGTTAGTTTTGATGAGATGAAAGAGCACGTTTATAAAGAGACATCTATTGAAAGAGTTCATCCTGAAGGAAGAAGGTTATCGTATGAAATAGCAGATAAAATAGAAGCATTAAACTTTGATGGGGTTTATTTAGTTAAAGAATCTAAAAGATATTATCCTTATGAAGAAATGTTATCTCATGTCTTAGGTTATGTTGGTATTGATAATCAAGGACTATCAGGAATTGAGTTGCAGTATGATGATTATTTAATGGGAGAAAATGGAGCGATTAAATATTTTAGTGATGCTAAGGGAAATAAACTAGAACTTACTGATTTATATATAGAACCACAAGACGGTATGGATTTACAACTTACTATTGATATAAATATTCAAAAATCAGTTGAAAGAGAACTTGATAATGTTATCGATATGTTTAATCCTGATATGGCTCTTGCTGTAGTAATGGATCCTAATACAGGAGAGATATTAGCGATGAGTTCTAGACCTAATTATGACCCTAATAACTATCAAAATTATTCCCAAGAGGAATTATCCCGTAATCTACCTATCTGGGCTAGTTATGAGCCAGGATCTACACAAAAGATTGTAACAACAGCTTCAGCCGTAGAAGAAGGGGTTGTAGATTTATTTAAAGATGAGTTTACTGATACAGGTTCTGTTAGGGTAGATACAGCTAGAATTAAATGTTGGAAAGCAGGAGGACATGGTCATCAAACATTTTTACAAGTACTCCAAAATAGTTGTAATCCAGGTTTTGTTAAAATGGGACAGCTGCTAGGTAAGGAGAGATTATTTCACTACTTAGACTTATTTGGTTTTGGAGAAAAAACGGGAATAGATCTTAATGGTGAAGGAGAAGGTATTATCTTTCCTCTTGATAAAGTAGGTAATATAGAACTTGCTACTACTGCTTTTGGTCAAGGTATTAGTGTTACACCTATCCACCTTGTTGTCTAATAAATGATACCCTTACTATTACTAGAGGATTAAATAGTAAATACACTAAAAAATATGATGTTGAGTATGAGTATAATTGTTTTATAGAAATATAGGTAAAATGCACAGAAATGTGTGTGATAATATATTGATAATTTCTTGGAATAATGATATTATCTTCCTAAAAAAAAATATATTTGTCTTATAATTTATTATTTTTGAACAATAATTAAGATTTTAATATTAAATCAAGAAGTATTACCTCAATTCCTCTTTTTTGTGATATACTATATTTAGTTATTTACTTTTGAGAGGGGTGTTTCTATGAATAATTTTAACTTAAATTTATTTAAATATTTTTATTATGTTGTTTATTATAATGGTTTTACTAATGCATCAAAAAATTTGAATATTGCTCAATCATCATTAAGTTATAATATAAAGCAATTAGAATTACAATTGGATAAAATATTAATTATTAGGGATAATAAGAATTTTGAATTAACTGAAGATGGGTATAATTTATATGAAAATCTAAAGTCTGCTTTTAGTATTTTGAATCAAAATTTGGAACAATTTGATAATCAAAATACTATGGAATTAACTATAGGGGTTAGACATTATTTATCAGATTTTATTTTTAGAGATTCGATAGTTGAATTTATTAATACATATCCCAATATACATATTAACATAAAACTATATTCTAAATTGGATGTTAAAAAATTTGAAGAAGAATACGATGTACTAATTGATTATGAAGATTATACTAACTTAATTAATACTAATAATAAAGATTTATTATGTGTTTTAAATAATACTTTTGTTTCAGGGAAAGATCTATCCAAAAATTATGAATCAATTCAATCAATTAAAGAACTAGGAAATACAAGATTAATATCAATGTGTCCAAATAAAAGAAATGGTAAATTTCAAAAAATGTGTTTTGAAAATGGTATTTTATTTGAAAATATTATATCAGTAAATGATAGTATAATATCTAAAGAATTAGTAAAGAATGATTTAGGATTATGTTTTGTTAACAGAGATTTTTTTAAAGAGGAAATTGCAAATGGAGATGTAAAAGAAATTAAAGTAAAAGAACAATTGTTTAATGATAATGTATATATTGTTTATAAAAATGGTAAGAATATTAATAACATAAATAAATTTATAAAGATATTAAAAAAACAATATAAGGAGGAATTGTAATGAGTAAGTGGGACTTATATGATAATAAATTTAATAATACTGGAATTATTATAAACGATACTGATGAAATACCAGATGGCATGTATCATTATTCTATAAATACATGGATATTAAATTCAAAAAAACAATTGTTATTAATACGTAATACTTTGAATTATAATATACATTATCCTGGTTTTTGGAATAGTATTAATGGCAATGTCTTAAGTGGCGAAAGTCCAATAGATACATGTATTAGGGCAATTAATTCTAAAATTGGAATAAAAATTTCAAATTCTGATATTAAAAAAATAGATACAAAATTACGTGATCCTTATCATTATATTTATGAAACTTATATTGTTTATAAGGATATTGATTTAAATGATATATGTTTTGTCGATAATACTGCTGTACAAGCTAAATGGGTAGATTTGAGAGAATTATATAATATGATTGAAAATGGAGAAATTGCGTGGGTTTTAATTTCAAGAATAGAAGAATATGTAATACCTTTAATGAAAGAAACTAATTGATTTACTAATTGATTTAATTAGTTTTTTATTATGAAAAACATCAGTTTTTCATTTAAAACCACCTGCTATGCAGGTGAGAAATCTAAAAAGCGAAAGCGTTCGGTAAAAACATAATAACCTCCTTCTGCTATAATGAAAGATGTTCTGTCAATCACTTAGTAGAAAGAGGTTATTATGTTTCATAAACTAAAATCAAATATAGATGATTGCCAATATCATATTGTTTTCATTTATTAGTTTTTTCTATATGTTTTATCGAATTTTTGAATGATTAAAATGAACTTTATTATTATATAATATTTGTAGTTTGGAGTGATTATATGCAAAGTATGCCAGATTCGTTAAAACAAATTATAGAAAGAAAGCCGATTTTGGAACACCATGTTAGGGGATTACCTAATTTAGGTGAAAATTTAATTGATGGACAGTTTTCTAAAGAAGTTAGTAAGATTTATGATGCTTTTGAATTATATGGCAATGATTTATATGAACTTGAAAATGAAAAAATTAAAAATATTTCTTCAAGATCACTTGGTGGTGGAAGTCCAATGAGAACTTCATCATTTCCTTTATGTAAAGAAGCATTAATTAATGTGATATGTAGTGATGAACTTTCGGATTATCCTATGGCAGCGGGTGATGAAGAATCAAGAGAAATAATTTTAGAATACTTAAAACAAGAAGGATTTAAAAGTAATAGTGGTTTATCGAAAGATAATATTATCTTTACAGTATCTTCAACACATGCTTTTAATATTATTTCAAGTATTATTGCTAGGCCACATGATGTAATATTAATGACAGGGCCTAATTATGGTTTATTTACTTTTGTTCCTGAACGTATTTCTGGGGCAACTGTTGAGATTTTACCGTTATCTGAAGATGATAATTGGTATGTTAACCCACAAAAATTATCTAAAAGGATAGATGATATTAATATAAAGCTAAAAACTCAATATGGTGAATCTTTAGGATATACACCAAAAGTTGTTGCATTTTTAAATGAAAATCCACACAATCCTTTAGGAAAAGTAATGAATGAAAATAATAAAGAAATACTTGAAGGAATTGGAAATGTTTGTTTATCAAAAGGGGTTTTTGTTATAGATGATCTAATATATAGAGATTTAACTTATGATAGAAAAAATTTAGCAAAACCAATGGCTTCTTATAAAAAATTCTTTGATAATACAATAACAATAACTGGATTATCAAAGTCTTATGGTTTAGCATCAATTAGATCTGGTATGGTAGTTGCAAGCGAGATAATAATTAGGGCAATACGAAATAAGATTTTTCAAACAATGGATTCTTCACCAGTATTGCAAGGTAGAGCTTTAGCTGGGGCATTTAATGCATCTGAAAGGCGAAAAAAAGAATATAATAGTTATTTTAATCCAATTGTTGAGGAATATAAATATCGTTTAGAATTATTGAAAGCATTAATTAATGGATTAGATTTTATTGATGATAGTAACTTAAAGGCACAAATAGAAAAGGATATAAGAAATTATGCTTATGGTTATAACATAAGTCAAATTTTAGATGGAATACCAAATGTCAATTTTGTAAATGGAACAATACCTGATTCGGGATTTTTTGAAATGTTAGATTTTACTGGATTAAAAAACAAAGTTGCTGAAAATGGTAGAGTAATTAGCGATGAAAAAGAATTGCTTAAATATTTGTATGAACAGGAAAAAATTAAACTTATATTAGGGCAATCAATATCATGGCCAAATGAGGAACAACTTATAGGAAGAGTTACTACTGCACTACCAAGAGAAGATTTAGTTGAACATTTTGGGGCAATGAATAAATGCTTAAGGAAGTTGAAATAAAATGAAAAACGTTGGAATTATATCATGTGATAAGTGGATGAATAAAATTACTGAAGATTTATTATTAAAGCAAGAATTAATGAATAATAATATAAACGCGGAAATTATTTCTTGGGAAGACATGACAATTGATTATTCAAAATTTGATTGCTTAATATTACGTTCAGCTTGGGGGTATCAAGATAAATATTTAGAATTTAAAGAATGGTTACAAATGATAAAAAATAAAAATATTTTATTATTAAACTATCCAGATATTATTATTAATAATATTCAAAAGAATAAGCAATTTAATATTTTGAAAAAAAATAATATTCCATTCATTAGTACTAGTTTTGTATATAATGAAGCTGATTTATTAGAAAGACTTGCTTTAAATACTTTAACAGTTATTAAACCAATAATATCTGGAAGTGGAAAAAATACATATTTAATAAATCAAAAAGATTTATCAAATTTAAGAAATATACTAAATGGATTAAAAAATATTTTTATCCAGAATGATAATGGAATAATGATACAACCATATTTTAATGGTATAGAAAATGGTGAGTATGCTTGTATTTTTATTGATGGTATAAATACTCATAACATGTTAAGGTTCCCAGGTGTCTTTTCAGAAAAAAAGCGACCAATATATTTATCAAGTGTACCAAATTGTGTCAAAAAAATAGCAAATGATGTATCGAAACTAGAGGAATTTTCAGGTTATTTATATATGAGAGTTGATATAGTATTACAAGATGGTAATCCAATAATTATGGAAGTTGAATTAGCAGAACCGGATTTGCTGTTTAAGTATATTGAAAATGATAGTGTTAGAAATCAAGGAATAAAATTGCTATCAAAAAGTATAGTTAGGAGAATAAAATAATGAAAACTTTATTATATTTTGAGGAATATGAATCTGATCTTTCAAAAGCATTGAGAAAAAGAAAAGATATTAATGTCTTATTTATTAGGACTGATAAAAATATAAGATTTTTTAGTAATGAGTATTTAGAAAAACACAAAGATTATTATCAATTCTTCTATGATAATGATTTTGATATGGAAATTCATAAATTTAAAAATTGGTTAAATCATAAAAAGATTAAAATAGATTATTTTTTAAATGATTCTGAATTTTATATGGAATATTCGAATAAAATTGCTGAGAAGCTTGGATTAGAGTGTTTAAGTTCTGAGCAAGTAAAATGGGTAAGAGATAAAGTTGCTATGAAAGATAAATTTAATCAAATAGGATTAAGAACAGTTGATTATCAAATTGTTACTTCTAAAAATGATATTTTGAAAAAAAAAAAAAAACACGTAGGAGAACCGATTATATTTAAACCAAGAGATTTAATGAATAGTAAAAATGTATTTAAGATAGATTCTCCAAACGATTTGAATCAAATAGACTTAAACTTAGAATGTGGGAAATATATGGTTGAATCATATTGCTATGATCAAGAATGGTCAATAGAAAGCTTAGTTCAAGATGGTATAGTACTTGACTCTTATGTAACTTATATACCAAATAGAACTCTATGGGCAGCAATAGATAATAGATTAAATTGTCATATGACAGTTCCAAAAATACCTAAATACTTTAAGTTTATTCCAAAAGAATTTATTCAAAAAATAGTGGATGGTATGAATTTAAGAAATGGTGCGATGACAATAGAAGTATTCATAGATAATGAAGGGAATGTGATGCCTAGTGAATTAGGATGGCGTTTACCTGGATGTCAAGCAACAAAAAATCACAGTAGATCCTATGGATTTGATATGTGCGATTCATTGATTGATATAGCAATTCATAAAAAAGTTGATTTGAAATATAGAAATGAAATTATTAGTATAGGCGATTTATATCTTCCTAATAAATCAGGCTTAATTGAAAAAATAACACCATTAGAAAAATTATTGGAAATGGATGGTGTAATCGATGGTGAAATGTTTGTTAAAGTTGGAGATCATCAAGAAAAACGAAGAGTTGGCAATGATGCATCTGGTTGGATTCAAGTTTCAGGTAAAAATGAATTTGACACCTTAAGAAAGATGCAAGCAGCATATGATGCTTTTGAAATAGTCTCATCAAATGATATAGGAGGGAAAAAATATGTTAGAAAGATTTAGTAAATATTTATTAGTAATTATATCTATTATATTAATAACAACTGGTTGTTCAAATAAACTAAATATTATAAGCAATAAGGATGATTTAAATAATAAAAATATAGGTGTATACACAGGGTCAGAATATGACACCATTGCACAAGATAACATAGAAAATCCTAAAATATTATATTATAACAGTTATAGCGATCAAATCTCTGCTTTAAAATCTGGTAAGATAGATGGTTTCTTAACTGATGAGCCTTTAGCAAAAGAAATAATAAAAGAAAATAAGGAATTGAAAATATTAAAAGAAAAATTAACAGAAGATAGTTATGCTTTTGCTATTAATCCATCAAAAAGTAATTTACAAGATGAGATTAATAAAGAATTAGTTAAGATGAATAAAAACGGTAAATTAAAAACATTTGAGGATAAATGGATGGGTAATGATGAAAGTAAGAAAGAATTAGAAGTTTACCATTATGATGACTCAAAAGGTGTAGTTAAATTCGCTACAGTATCTGGTTCAGCACCATTTGCTTATATGAAAAATAATAAAATAGTAGGATATGATATTGATGTAATTAGTTATATATGTAAAGAATTAGGCTATAAATTGGAAGTTATAGAAATGTCATTTGATGGAATAATACCAGCATTAAAATCAGGAAAGGTAGATGTAGCTGGATGTTCGATTATAGTTACTGAAGAAAGAAAAAAATCTGTTTTATTTTCAGAACCGGATTATACTGGTGGAATTGTAGTAGTTGTTAGAGGAAAAAATGAAAAACAAAACTAAATTTATAAAGTACTTCATTATATTATTTCTTATACTAATAGTTACAGTTATTAGTAAAGATGTAATTATTGATTTCTTTAAAGATATTAGTAATAGTTTTAATCGAACAGTAATTATTGAGAAAAGATATATTTTATTTTTTAAAGGATTAAAATCAACTCTATTAATTTCATTCTTATCAATTGTATTTGGCACATTATTAGGATTAATTTTGTTCTTGTTACAAAAATCAAAGATAAGGTCTTTAAATATATTATCATATATAATAGTGCGATTTTTGCAGGGGGTTCCAGTAACTGTATTATTATTAACATTCTATTTTGGTATATTTGGAGATATAAATGTAGAGCCCATTTTAGTTGCAATTATAACATTTTCAATATATTTTTCTGCATATGTTTCAGAGATTGTAAGAGGAGCTTTTTTATCAATTAATAGAACACAAATTGATTCTGCTTATGCTTTAGGTTTTACTAAAATTCAAACAGTAAAATATATAATTATTCCTCAAGTGCTTTCGTATGTAATACCAGTTTATAAAAATGAAAGTGTTTCATTAATAAAATCAACTTCTATAGCTGGTTATATATCTGTAATCGAATTAACTAAAGCAACTGATATCATAAGAAATAGGACTTATGAAGCATTCTTTCCATTAATCTTTACAGCACTTATATATTTTATAATTTGCTATGCATTTTGTAAGATATTGGATTTAGTATATAAGAAAATTAATCCAAGGGTGGTGAAGAAATCATGAAAAAAGATTGCATATTAGAATTTGAAAATGTTACTAAATACTATGGCAGTGAATTGGTATTTAATAATGTTGATTTGAAGATAAAAAAAGGAGAAGTAATTTCTTTAGTAGGAAAAAGCGGAAGTGGAAAGAGTACGTTATTAAAATGTATAAATCGTTTAGAAGGAATCAATGCTGGTAAAATAAAGTTTAAAGGAATGGAAATATCAGAAATATCTCTTGTAGAATTAAGACAAAAAATTGGTATAGTATTCCAAGATTATAATTTATTTGAACACTTAACTGTACTAGATAATCTTACAATAGGTTTAATTAAAATAAAGGGTTATTCTAAAAAAGAGAGTGTTCATAAATCTTTAAATGTTTTAAAAAAGGTAGATTTGGCTGATAAAATGGATAAATATCCAGATGAATTATCAGGCGGTCAGAAACAAAGAGTTGCAATTGCTAGAACTCTATTAATGGAACCAGATATTATTTTATTAGATGAACCTACAAGTGCTTTAGATAAAGAGATGAAGGATAGTGTATTAGCATTAATTAATGAACTTGTTGATGAAGATATGACTTTAATTGTAGTATCACATGAAGATGAGTTTATAAATAAAGTGTCAGATAGAATATTTAGTTTTAATAAACATACGTTATTGGAGAAGAAAAATGGATAGTATCAATAGATATAAGATTATAAAAAAATTCCCATTAGGTAGTTCATCTGTTCAAAAATATATTGTTGAAAAAGATAATAAGATATTCTTGCTAAGATTATATGATATTAGATTTATAGATGGTAGATATAGAGCTTTCAATAATATTAGAATTTTACATGATAATGGAATAGCTGTCCCTGAAATATATGATTTTGGAGCACTTTCTGACAATAAACATGGTTATGCTGTTATGGATTGGATTGATGGAGTTTCTTTAGATAATTTATTATTTGATGATAGTTTAATTAACAAATATGGAAAAATAGTGGCAGAAGAACTATTTAAAATGCATAATATAGATACAAAAGAAAAAATAGATATATATGATAAGTTTGTAAAGTCGTTTAATAAGAAAATAAATAAGGTGAAAAATCTTGGTATAGATTATACATCTTCAGTTTTAGAATCGTTTGTTTTAGATAATAGTAAAGTTTTAAAAGAATTGGATACAAGTATTATACATGGGGATTTTCACCCTGGAAATATAGTAGTTAATGATGATAGGAT
>CALVVC010000001.1 GCA_944363755.1 uncultured Bacilli bacterium | reverse complement strand
TTAAAATCTATTTTTACAGGTCTTATTATCATATTAAATAAATCATTAAGTCCATAAGGAGCATCTACTATTAAGTTGTTATTTTCTAACCTTACACCAATACAAGTTATAGTTGTTCCCCATCTTGAAATAGCATCTTCTAAACTTGTATAAGGTAATCTATTAGCATTATATTTCTTATTGTACCAAAGATGTACTCTGGCTTCATTTTTTATATCAATATCTACTTCTAAATCTTTTAAAATCTCTTTTACATATTTAATAACTATATCTTCTTTTTCATAAGATGTATCTTCATCATAATAAACAATATCATAATCATTTATATTTGCATCTATCTTAAAACCATGAAGATAGTTAAAAACTGTCTGGTTAATACATCCTGCTCCTACATAATAATTTTTTAAATTAGACTTTTCTAAACGTTTTAATATTTCTTTTAAAGTTTTATTTCTATAGAGTATTTCTTCTAAATCTTTTAATTGTTCATTTAAATTTTTACTTTTCATAGTACTCCTTAATGTCTTATCTTATGGATTAATTTTATTAAGTAATAGATAGGTGATGTCTTTATTTCAAATTCTCCTATTAATTCTTCTATATAACCATTAAAACCTGTTTTAAATTTGTATACTCCATAATCTTTACTATTTTCATCTAGTTTATTAGGAATACCATAAAAATTATATCTATCATATCCATTTTCTATAGCATACTTAATCATTTCCCACTGTATCAAATACTGAGAATTATAATGTAGGAATTCTTCATGATTACCACCTGCTAAATAGATTACTTCTTTTCCAGTTAATATAAACATAGAACCTGCTAAAGTAATATTTTCTCCATGTTCTTTTTCTTCTTTAATAGCTAGTTCAATTCTTTTATTTATACTTTCAATGTTTTCAGTCAAGGCTTTTATTTTTCCTTGATTCTTTTTGTTATTTTCAATAGTTTCTTGTTTCTTAAGTAAAGTTTCTTTTTCTTGATTTAACTTTGTTAATAAATCTTTTAGATTTATAACTGCTATTAAATATTTAATACCATTACTATCTTTAAATAATTCATACATTCTTTTATAGTAATTATTATCTCTTATATCAAAACCTTTTCTTTCACCTGTTTCTTTCATTATATTATAAAACTCATCTAGTTTATCTTCAGTTATTTCTTTTATTTCAATACAACTTTTTAATGTCTTATTAATTTTATTTTTAGTAGAGGAATTCATATTATTAAATATTTCTTCTGTAGTTTTATTTTTAGTATCTAAAACATACATAGTAGATACTTGCTCTCTTTTTTCATAAGGTATTTTAATAAATTTTAGGTTTAAAATATTATTTACTATATTAGTGTTGTCATATCCATCCTCTACTATATTTCCTTTTCCATCTTTTTGTTTATATGGAACATATGGATCTATTCTTAAAATATAACCATTGTGTTTTTTTACAAATTCTATTAACTTAGAAAGAAAACTAGTCAATACTTTTTCATTATTATAATCTAATAAAGGGCCACGAGGTGCATAAAATTCATATTTATTAAAGTGTCTTTTTTTACTTACTAAAAGTGATGCTCCAACTAGTTTATTATTATCATAAAGTCCTAAGTAGTAAGTTTTCCAACCATTTATTTCTCTTAATTTACCTATTTGTTTTGTTTGCATAAAAGTCCTATAAGGATTATTTTTAGCATAATTTTCAAATGTCTTAACATCTATTTCTTTTAATGTCATTTTATTTCCTCCTAAATTTACTAGTTATTTTATTTATAAATTTACTACCAAATACTTCTTCTATTAAATTAAATTTATGAGCGATAAAGAAATATACTAATATACCAATAATGGCATAAATAGCGATAATTGGAATATTTAATAATCTTGATGATGTATAAATAGGAACTATTAGTTTTAGTATGAAAAGTGCTATTAACATTGCAATATCTGTTAGTAATATTTTACCTAATAGTTTAAATGTTGGCATGTAACTTACTCCACATTTTCTCTTTAAGAAAATTAAGCATAAAATTATTCCTACTAGATAACCTAAAATCGTTGCAGTTATAGAGCCATAAACAGGTACAAAGCCTAAATTATGGAAAAGATTAATTAAAGGAACATTTAATAATAGCTTTATAAATACTCCTACTACTAAAGATATTAAAACTTCTTTATAGTATTTTAAGACTTGAACAATTGAAACTAAGGCAGTATAAGTTGAGATTGTTAAAGCGACAAAGACAAAGTATCTAATGATAACTGCTCCATATTCTGAATTGTTACCATAGAATACTTCCCAAACTGGTTCTGCTAAAAATGATAAGCCTAAAGTCATAGGAACTGATATGAATAGTAATACTTGTAGAGTTTGATTTATTTTATGATGTATATCTTTTTTATCTTTTTTTACTGATGCTGATGTAAGGTTTGGAATTAAACTTACAATAATACCGGTTGAGATAGAAACGATTATCATATTAATTTTATTACCCCAAGTAGATATTACACTCATAATATTTTCAGCTTGGGCAGTAGTATAGCCAATATCATTTACCATTGTTTTGACAATAGTTGTCATGTCAATAAAGTCATAACATGACTTGAAGACATCTATCATAATAAAAGGTAGGGCATACCAAAATATTTTTATTAATATTTCTTTTGTTTTAATTATAGGTTCATCTACATCAAGAGTTTTTTCATGAAGTTGTTTTTTATTGCTTTTAACTTTGTCTAACAAGTAGAAATAAGCGATAATAGCACCTGCTGTTGCACCGAATACAGCGATACCTACTCCTGTTTGTAGAGATAAGTGAAAAACATTGATTGCAAGAAAACTACCTAAAATTATAATGATTACTCTTGCAAATTGTTCTAGTACTTGACTAATAGATGGTGGTGTTATAAATTTATGGCCTTCTAAATATCCTCTATAAATACTAAGAGTTGGTACGATAAGAATAGCTGTTGCAATTACTCTTACCACCATAGTTACATCTGATAAGGTATTACCACCTTCTAAGTCTCCAAGAATAGCTTTAGCGATAGTAGGAGCAAAGATAAATAAAATAATAAAAATGGCTATTCCCATAAATATAGCTAGTTTTCGCCCTATTCTAAAGGCTTTTTCTTTAGCATTATAATAACCTAAGGTTTGATATTCACTAATTATTTTACTAATAGCATTAGGAATACCAGCACAACTTAAAGACTGAAATAAATTATAGATTGTGTAAGCATAACCATATAAGGCTCCACCTTGGCCCCCTATTATGGCATAAAATGGTATTACATAAAGCATACCTAATATTTTACTGCCAACTATTCCAAGAGTTGCAATAAAGGCTCCATTTAAGAAAGAGTTTTGTTTCATTTCTTTTTTCTTTTTGGTTTTAATCTTTGCCATTTTACATCCTCCAATTTCTTTAATTATAATATCATATTATTGAAAACTTTTAAAGGAAATTGTATAATTAAGAAGATAGAGGTGATATGATGGAACTTAGAGAACTTTCAAAAAAAGAATTTGATAATTATGCTCTTAATCACCCCTTTGGTAGTTTTCAACAAACAAGCTTTTGGGGGAGGTTTATGGAAGGAGATAAATTTCACGCTTATTATGTAGGATGTTTTATTAAAGAAAAAATTGTAGGAGCCAGTTTACTTCTTTCTTGTGAGATAAGAAAAAAAATTAGAGTTTTTTATGCTCCTAGAGGATTTTTAATTGATTATAAAAATGAAGAATTATTAAAAGAGTTTACTGAGAAAGTAAAAAAATTTATTATAGAAAAGCATGGAATATTTCTAAAGATTGATCCTTATATTTTGGTAAGGGATAGAGATAGTGAAGGAAATATAATAGAAGGGGGAGTCTATAATGACTTTGTTAAAATTAATTTAGAACATGCTGGCTTTGTTAAAACAACCGATAAAATACAACCTAAATGGCTTAGCAGAATTAATTTAAAAGATAAAAATATAGAAGATGTCTTTAATGGTTTTAGTCCAAAAGCAAGACAAATTGTTAGAAGAAATGAAAGGCTTGGATTTAAAGTTAGAGATTTAGATTTTAAAGATGTAGATAAGTTTATAACTATAATTAACGAAGAAAGTAAAAAATATAATACAATTTCTCCTACTATAGCTTTCTTTCAAGACTTGAAGCAAGCTTTTGATGGTGATATTAAGTTTAAAGAAGTATATTTTAAAAGAGAAGAAGTTATTAGTAATATTGATAATATGATTATTGATGTTAATAAAGAGAAAGAAGTTAGAATAAATAATTATCATAACTCGAAAATGACAGATGAATATTTTATTGATAAAGAATTAGAAGATGAAAAAGAAATAAAAAGACTTGAGAGTTTAAAAGAATACTTTTCTAAATGTAGTGATGATGTTAGTATGGGTATTTATATGTTTATAACTATAGGTAATGAAATTGTATCATTATATGGTGGTACAGTAGATGAATATAACAAGTTAGATGCTTCTTATACTCTTCATTATGAAATGATTAAATGTGCAATTGAGAATGGTTATAAGTATTATAATTTGTATGAAATTGGTGATATTACTGATTCTAATAACAAACTTGCAAACTCATATAACTATAAAAAGAACTTTGGTGGTGAAGTTATTGAATTAGTTGGAGAGTATGATTTGATAATTAATCCTAAATATACTAATATGGCAAGAAAATACTTTCCAGAGTATTTAGGTGTTAAAACTATATTTAAGTAATTCACCTGATACTTTGACAATTACATAGAAATATGATATTATGTATTTGTCAAAGAAATTGACATAAAATAAAAATGAGAACATTCAATGTCGCAAGTGTTGAGTGCACTCCAATAAAGTGTGTGCACCTAATTAAACTGCTGTTTAGTTAGGTGCTTTCTTTTTGTTTTTATATTAATATGATTATAACTACAAAAAGTAATACAATAAGTAAAATCATTATAAAAAGTAATGTCGATATTAAAAAGTCTTTTTTACTCATATGCATCACCTCCAAATAGATACTTGGAGATAACACCCAACCATTAAATGTTCTCTGTATTGATTGTATTATATTTAATTCTATAGCTCAATAAATTATTATATAAATTTGTGTTTTTTAATGTTATTCCTTTGATACTTATATCAAACTATGTTATCATTAATATATCAATGAAATTTCACAAGATTTATTTATCTATCTATTATAATATATAGATATTGCTATAAATAATAGGAGGATTATTGTGTAAAGTTCGTTGTTTTTTATATATTCGTATATAGCATTAAACCCGTATCTTTCGTAGTACGGGTTTTCGTAAATATATCATTTGCTTTTTTATTCTGTTCTAAGTTCTGCACCACATTTCTTGTTTAAAACTTTTAAGATATGGTTAATCTTCTCATTTATTTGTTCAGATGTCATTGTAGTAGATTCATTAATTATTTTTACTTTTAAAGTAATTGACTTTTTGTCACTAGGTATTTGACTACCTTTATATTCATCTACAAATTCTATTTCTTTAACTATTGAATTTATACTATTTTCAATTGTCTTCCATTCAACTTCTTTATTAACTAAAATAGATAAATCTTTTTCAACTAATGGTAGCTCTGGTAATCTCTCATATTTATTTGTTCTAGAAGTATAAGAAATAAGTTTATCAGAATTAATTTCAAAGATAGCTACATTTGTTCTTTTGATTTTTGAATTAGACATAGTTTGTACTGATAATAATCCTAAAGAACCTATTATTTCATCATCTTTAGTTACATTTAGATAAGCATTTATGTCTGCCCAAGTAGGTTTTTCCTTTTTTTCTAATTTAATATCTTCCATATGACAATATCTTGCCATATTTTCAATTACACCTTTTGTTTCATAAAATATTTCTTTAGCATTTTTACCTACTATACATCCAGTTAAATAATTATTTTGAACTGGTAATATTTCATCATTACTTGATGGTCTATAATCTCCTTTTTGATAAACTTCTGCTATTTCAAATAATTTGAACTCATTATAATATCTTAAGTTTTTAGCAATTGCCTCTAACATTCCTGGTATTAAAGAAGTTTTTAAATATGCTAAAGTTGGAGATGGTGGTGTTGCTAATTTTAAAGATTTACTTGTATCTATTTTGGCAGCATGAATATATTTTTCATCAATCCAAGGATAAGTATAAATTTCATAGAAGCCACATCTTTTTGATAAATATTCTTCTATTCTTCTATTAAGTAAAACATCATTTTGAATTATAGAATGTTCAAGAGTTATGTTTATTGGCTTAGCTTCAAAACTATCAAAAGAAAGTATTCTAGCAATATCTCCCATTACATCATCTTTAATTGATACATCGCCAGTTGATCTCCAAGTAGGTACTATTATATTATATACTCCTTTATTATAAGATAATTCATATCCAAGAGATGTTAAAATTTGCTCTATTTTATCTTTTGGTATTTTTTTACCTAGTCTTGTATCTAGAAATTCTTCACTTACTTTTATTTCATTATTTTTAGTTTTATTAGGATAAACATCATTGTATTTAATTATTTTACTTTCTTTAAATATCTCTTTAATTAATTCTAAAGCTAAACTTAGTCCTTCATCTACTCTTTCTGTATCAATACCTTTCTCATATCTAATAGAGGCATCAGTTTTTTCAGCAAATCTTTTTCCAGTTTTTCTAATTGTATTTGCAGAAAAATTTGCAACTTCTAAAACAATTCCTTTTGTATCAGGTAAAATAGAATCTTTTTTACCACCTCTAATACCTGCTAGGGCCATGGCATCTTTTTCATCACATATTACTAAGTCATCTTTTGTAAGTTTAATTGTATTATTATCAAGTAATAGTAATTCTTCATTTTCTTTAGCATTTCTTACTATTATTTTTTCCCCATTAACGTGTGTTTTATCAAAAGCATGAAGTGGTTGACCTACTACCATCATTACATAATTTGTAATATCAACGATAGCATTTATTGGTCTTTGGCCAGTTTTAGATAATAGTGATTGCATCCAAATTGGTGATTTCTTTTCATAAATACCATCTATTTCTACTGCTACATACCTATTACATTTAGTTGTATCTTTTATTTCAACACTATACTTTGGCAAATCTTTTTCTATCTCATATTTAGATAACTTCTTTAGTGGAACATTATAAATAGCAGATAATTCTCTAGCAATGCCATAATGTCCCCATAAGTCAGGTCTATTTGAAAGTGATTTATTATCTATTTCTAATACAGTATCATTCATATCTATTATATTAGCGATAGAATCACCTGGTTTACAATCAATACCTTTTAAATCAATTATTTCAGTTTCACTATTAGCAGGAAAGAAATCATCTAAGTAAACTTCTTCTGCGGCACAAATCATACCATAAGAAGGTTCTCCTCTCATTTTTGTTTCCTTTACTTTTACAGGTTCTCCTTCTCCATGCCAAACTACTTCTGCACCTGGTTTTGATACAACTACATATTCTCCTTCATATAGGTTAGAACCTCCACAAACGATTTGAACAGGATTATCTTCCCCTATATCAGTTATACATATTTTTAATCTATCAGCGTTTGGATGCTTTTTTACTTCTAAAATTTTTCCTACTACTATGTCATGATATTTTAATGAGACATCTTCTACATTTTCTACCTCAACAGTTCTAAGTGTCATATCATAAGCTATTTGTTTATCAGTTAAATCTTTAGGTAAATCAACGTACTTTTTTATTAAATTTAATGATACTCGCATATTTATATTCCTCCTATTTAAATTGTTTTAAAAATCTTAAGTCAGCACTATGGAATAGTCTTACATCATCTACCCCATATCTCATCATTACTAATCTATCTAGTCCTATATTAATATAAAATCCTGTCCATTCTTCTGGATTTAATCCAGCTGATCTTAATACGTTTGGATGAATTACACCACCTGGCATAACTTCTATCCAACCATTATGATTGCATACTTTACAGCCTTTACCACCACAGACTAAACATTCCATATCAATTTCATAACCTGGTTCTGTGAATGGGAAAAATCCTTCTCTCATTCTTGTGTTTATTTTTCTTCCAAAAACTTTCTCTAAAATAGTTTGAATAAGAACCATTCCTGATGAGAATGATATATCTTTATCAACAATTAAAGCTTCATACTGGAAAAAAGCTCTTTCATGTCTTGCATCAGTTGTTTCATTTCTATATGCTCCTCCTGGATATACAAATCTTGCTGGTGCTCCATGCTTTTGTAAATATCTAACAGATCCTCCAGTTAAATGTGGTCTTAAACACAATCTTTCTGCTCCTTCTTTATCTTCGGTTCCTTCAAGCCAATATGTATCCATAGATTGACGAGCTGGATGATCTTTAGCAAAGTTTAAATTATCAAATGCATATTTTTCACTACTAATATCATCCTCACTATAAACTTCAAAGCCTAATGATAAGAAAGCATCATTTAAATCATTTCTCATTTGTGTTATAGGATGAAGTGCTCCTTCATTTACCTTTTTTCCTGGTAAAGTCAAATCAATAGGTTCTTCCAATACACTCAAAGAAGCGATAAGATCTTCTTCTTTAAGGCTTAACTTTTCTATAAAAGATGTTTTTATTTCAGTAGTTAACATACCTATTGATTTTTTTTCATCTGATGATAAATCACTCATTGATTTTAAAACCATTGATAATTCACTTTTTTTACCGGTTAAATCTTTTCTAACTTGTTCAAGTTCGGTAAGACTTTTTATACTTTCAATTTTTTCTAAACCTTTAATCTTAATTTCTTCTAATTTTTCTTTCATAACTTCTATCCTCTCTTTTTAATATTAACTTATATTTAACACGATTAATCTAAAATAACTTTTAAAATCTTCTTCCAAATTAACCACTTCCTTTCAAATATTTAAAAATAAAAACGAGCAGTTCATCAATAAAGGACGAATTGCTCGTGGTACCACCTTTTTTTATAGTATTTCTACTACCTCATTATAGATTAACGCTCATACACGGTTTGACTCCATCATTGAAATTCGTTATATTTCCTTATCTATTATGGCTCTCAGTCGCTGACCATAATTTCCTTTTAAGAGTTTGAAATTAACTACTTGGATGACTTCTTCATCAACAAATTTCTATTTGATTATATTATTATTCTATAGATTTGTCAAATTTTATATTTGTAAAGTAATAAATTTGAAACTTTGACAATTAACTAGAAATATGATATTATGTATTTGTCAAAGAAATTGACATAAAATAAAAATGAATACATCTATTAGAATAGATGCTTTCATAAAAATAGTTTTTAAGGGCATCTAATTCCGTAAGGAATTAGATGTTATTATTATCTATAAATAAGGGAGATAATAATGAATAGCAAAATAATGATAATTATGAAAAATGATTTTTCTCGTTTATTCATGTATCTTGCTCCTTTCTTTTATTAATAAAAGAAAGCATCTAATTCCAAATAAATGTATTCATATATAGTATAGCATTAAACCTGTATCTTTCATAGTACGGGTTTTCGTATGTATTATTTATTTTTTAATAATAAATTATCATAGCTGAAAAACAATAAATCTGTTCTTCACCACTAGGAAAAGAACTAACTGCATACTTAATATCTACAACTTCTCCATCTAAATCGCCTAAAAACTCATTCATAGCTTTTTGTAAATCACTTTCATCTTCATAGTCAAATATTTTTACTTTCATATAATCATAGCCTTTCTACTATATTTTAAAATACTTTTTCCACAAAAAATGTGGAAAAAAGCAAGGAGGTTATCTTTTCCTCTTTGCTTTTTTATTTTACAACTATATTTACTATTTTACCTTTAATAACTATTATCTTAACTATTTCTTTACCTTCAGTAAATCTTTTTACATTATCTTGTACTAAGGCTTTTTCTTTAACTACTTCATCACTATCATCAACATTTATTGTTATCGTAGCGCGGACTTTACCATTAACTTGGACAGCTATTTCTTTTTCTGTTTCTACAAGTTTAGATTCATCATAAGTAGGCCACTTCTCATAACATAATGGCTCATATCCTAAAGATTCATTTAATTCTTCTGTGATATGAGGAGCGACAGGATTTAATAGTGTTAATAGTAAATGATAATCTTCTTTAGTAATACTTTCTAAATCTTCATAAGCATTAGTTAAAATCATTAATGAAGATATATAAGTGTTATAACTCATCCTTGATAGTTGTGAATCTAAGTCTTTAATTGTCTTGTTTTGTAAAACTACTAATGATTCTGTAAAACCAGTTTTATCATTAACTTTAGATTTTAGACGTTCCACTCTATCTAAGAATCTTTTACATCCTCTTAAGGAATCTGTACTCCATGGAACATCTTGAGTATAGTCCCCCATAAACATTTCATAAGTTCTAAGAGTATCAGCACCATATTCTTTAACAATATCATCTGGATTTATAACATTCCCTTTACTCTTACTCATCTTTTGATTATCAGGTCCTAAAACCATTCCATGGCTAACGCGAACATCAATCATTTCTTTTGAGGGTACTAACCCTATATTATATAAGAACTGTACCCAGAATCTCGCATATAGTAGATGTCTTGCAGTATGTTCCATACCACCATTATACCAGTCTACTTTCTTCCAGTACTTCATGGCATCCATTGAGGCAAATTCTTTGTTATTATTAGCATCCATAAATCTTAAGAAGTACCAGCTTGATCCTGCCCAGTTAGGCATAGTATCAGTTTCACGTTTAGCAGAGCCACCACAGTTTGGACAAGTTGTATTAACCCAGTCTGTTATTTTAGCAAGAGGAGATTCTCCTGTATCTGTAGGCTCATACTCGGCAACATCTGGAAGTAATAAAGGTAAGTCTTTCTCATCCATTGGAACCCAACCACACTTTTCACAATATATCATTGGTATTGGTTCGCCCCAGAATCTTTGTCTTGAGAAAATCCAGTCTTGTAAGCGATAGTTTGTTTTTTCTCTACCTAAGTTATGTTCTTTTAAGTATTCTAACATTCTATTTATAGAGTCTTTTTTATTGGTATAACCATTTAAGAAGTCTGAGTTAACCATTTTACCATCACCAGTATAGGCTTCTTTAGAAATATTTCCACCTTCAATAACTTCGATGATTGGAATATTATATTTTTTAGCAAAGTCATAGTCTCTTTGATCATGAGCAGGAACTGCCATAATAGCACCTGTTCCATAACCCATCATGACATAATCAGAAATGTAGACGTCAACATATGCTCCACTTACAGGATTCTTGACAGTTATACCCTCTAGTTTTACACCAGTTTTATCTTTGTTTACTTCAACTCTTTCAAAAGCACTTTTACTTTTAGCATACTCTTGATATTTTCTTACTTCGTCCATATTAGTAATAATATCTTTTAATTTCTCTAATATAGGATGTTCTGGTGCTATTACCATGAAAGTTACACCAAACAATGTATCACATCTTGTAGTATAGACTGTTAATTTATCATTAGTTTCTTCAACAGTAAAATCTATTTCTGCTCCTGTTGACTTACCTATCCAGTTTATTTGTCCTAGTTTTACACGGTCTGCGAAGTTAGTGTCATCTAGTCCTTTAAGTAAGTCTTCAGCATAATCACTCATTCTTAACATCCATTGCTCTTTTTCTTTTTGTAAAACTTTACTACCACATCTTTCACATACCCCACCTGCAGCATCTTCATTTGACAAAACACTTTTACAAGTTGGACACCAGTTTACATCTTTCTTAGCTTTATAGGCCATACCATGCTTGTAAAACTGTAAGAACTGCCACTGAGTCCATTTGTAGTATTCAGGATCTGTTGTTGAAAACTCGCGTGTCCAATCAAATGAGAAACCTAAAGACATCATTTGTCCTTTAAAGGTTTTTATATTTTCTTTAACAGCATCTTTTGGATGAATATGATTTTTAATAGCATATTGTTCTGCAGGTGCTCCAAAAGCATCCCAGCCCATAGGAAATAAAACATTATATCCTTGCATACGCTTTACTCTTGCTAATACATCTTGAGCTGTATAACTTCTAACATGACCTACATGTAATCCTGCTCCTGATGGGTAAGGAAACTCTACTAATATATAATAAGGTTTCTTATTCTTATCTCCTGTTATTGCTTTAAAGCATTTATTATTTAGCCAATAATCTTGCCATTTCTTCTCTATTTCATTAATTTTTTCCATTTTTGCAACATCCTTTCTTCTTGTATATTCTTCCTACAATATCATAACTTACAATTATTAAGAGCATTATTAAGACAAATCCCACTAATAATTGGAAAAGAAAATTATTAAATAATGATACAATTGTTACTACTAGTGATATATCAAAAGCACTAACTACACTAATTATATTTAAGAGTCTCCTATAATTTAATTTATTTATATCAAGATTATATTTACCAATCAGGTAATTAACCTCTATTGGTTTTTTTCTTCTTTTATCCTTCTTAGCTTTTCTTACTAAGAATAATTCATAGATTATAAATACTAATAAGAAAGTCATTATAAATAATATCAATTCATCTAACATAATTGCCTCCTAATAAAAATAGATTTCTAATTACACAAGGACGAATCTTTCCGTGGTACCACCTTGTTTCATAGAAATCTATGCACTTTAAAGTTATATCGGGCTTATCCGTAAATGTTTAAGGTTATCAAGTTCAAAAAGTTATTTTATTTGTTTCCACCTACCACAAACTCTCTATTAAAATATTACTTTTTTACTACTACAACCACATTTAAAATCTAGTATTATTATATAAAATAATGTAGAGTAATGCAACTACTTTTTGTTGATACTATATGTTTTAGTTCTATAAACTTTATCTGTATGGACAATAGAATTGCATATAGGTAACATATCTTGTTTTGTAAGATAACAAAGACTAGAAGACTTTCTATTAAAAGTAGGAAACATGGTAATTATCTTATTAGTATTAGGTATTGTTGCAACCCTAAAAAAGTTTAGACTTAAGCCTTTTTCACTTCTACCAATGTCTTTAAAATAAAATATATAAGTATCTGAAAAGTCCCATTTATTTTTTATTTCTCTATTTTTAAATTCTATATTCCTTGATACTGATAAAAAAAGTTCTTCTAAATCATAGTGATTATAAAATATTGAAGTAGTATTTTCATTAGGATTATTATCAATACTTGTATGTCTTTCTTTTATATGTTCTAGGGCTTTATTATAATCATATTTAATATATTGTTCTTCTTTATAATCCAATTCTTTAGGTGTTTCTATATTTTTATTTACAAATAGTTTTAAAAAGACTTGTATTCTTCTTAAATAAAGCTCTCCTTTTTTCAAATCCTTATCTTTCTTTAAGTCTTGAAAATTTCTATTCTTACTTTTCTTCCACAAATTGTATAATTTGTCATATTTTTCTAACTTAATATAAACTTCACTTAGACTCTCAAAAATACTAAAATAATTATAGTCTTGGTTTTTAAGTATTTCTAATGCTTGCTTTAAATCTCCTCTTTGAATATAAATTTTAGCAAGCATACTAGATATTTCTGGATCATTATTAAAATCAAGATAGCCCTTAAGTAGGACTTCTCCTTTACTAATTTTTCCCATTTCAATACATTCTTTAGCTTCAATTAAAATTGTCTTCTTTATATTGTTTTCCATAGCTCTTCTCCATTTTAATCATTGTAGTACAGAATGAAGAGATGAGCAAGAGGAAAGTGTTGCCAAATAATGACAATATTCTAGTAATATAATTTCAGGTGTTAGAAAATATTCTCTATTTATATGTCAGTTTAAATTTTTTAGCCTTTCTGACATTTTTATATTAGTCATTTCCTACATTTTTATCTTAGCACTATCAACATCTACCAATACTATCTTTTGTAAGTTCTAATCCAGTTAATTTTAAATATTCTTCTTTAATTATTTTTTCTAATTCTTCATATTCAAAAGGCAATCTATAATTTGAAAATTTTTCTTCTAGATAATTCCAGAAGTATGAATCTCCTCTTAACCCCCAATATTCAGGTTTCTCTTCAAATATACTTGATAATCTTTTCATTTTTATATCCCTCTAGTTATCTTTTTTTACTAATTCTTTTTTTACAAGATATTTCACTTGCAAAAAAACCACAAACAGATCCTATATATGCGCCTATTGCTGTATCTAAAATCCAAAAAGCTGTATCTTCTAAATTTGCTTTATTACTTTCTCTTACCTTTATTACACTATCATAATTGACAGTTTTAATATTTATTTCTTCTAAAATATTTTCATAGCTTGCAGGTAATTCTCTAGTTTCTACTTGATATTCATCAGTATTATCATAATTAGTTATTGCAGATAAAGAGTTGCCATTTTCAAATTGATTTTGTTTTGTGGCTATTTCTTCATCTGTTAAACTACCATTTGTAAAGCCATATACATCTACATCATAATCATCTTTTGATGGTGTATAGCTTTTTACCTCTAATTCATTCATTTCTTCTATCTCATCAGATGTTAAAAACTCTGAAGTTGGATTTAATCTAGTTAAACCTTCTGTTGTCCTAATAGTGGCATCTGTGGTTACTTGATAAGTCTCTATATAATCTTTTATAAATGGTTTACTATCATTTAAGACAAGAGTTCCTCCTCCTACAATTAAACCTCCTGTGACAGCTCCTATTGTTAAATTTCTAACATATTTATTTTTGTCTTGCATACTACTTCCTCCTCAAGATACTCTTTATTATAACATTTTTTGTTTTAAAATCAACAAAGAAGAGACATTATTTTGTCTCTTCTTTAATCTCTTCTTCTACTAATTTAATGATAACAAGTGAGGTATATTTAATTGAATAACTTAACATTTTTTTAATATTTTTTCATCATTTTTGGAATATTTTACTTCATTTGAAAAAGCTATTCTACCACCTATCATAGCTGAAATAAGTGATACTATTGTAAATGTTGCCGATGTCGTGCTATTACTTTCTTCACTTTCATTTATAAGATGTTTTTTATCATAATTAACTTCGTATATTGTTAAATCAGCACTATAACTTTTATTCTCTAGGTCCTCCTCTAATAGATAATCAGCTTTTTCAAAGTCAATACTTTCATAATCGCAGTTATTACTTATATCTTTGAAATTCCCTTTTTCAAACTGATTAATAATATCTTCTATTTCTTTATCTGTTACTGAACTTTCTTCGTATTCATAAGCATTTATCTCTCTTGACATATTAGTTAAACTAATAATTTTATTTTCACTATATGGCGAAGTTGTTTTAAAGGACACTTTTGGTAATTTTTTTATGTCTTCTTCATTCATATATTGTCTTTGTGGTTTATATACTTCTACTTCATTTTTACCAGTTTTCATTCTATCAATATGAAAGTTCTGAGACGTGACTTCATACCCCATTTCTTTATCAATTACAAATGGTAATTTAACAGTTCCTTCACTAAATATTTTACTAGCAACTAATGTTGGTACTCCAATTGCCAAAACACCTGCTACCATTCCTATTGATATGTTTCTAACGAATTTTAAATCATTTTTTGATTTCATATTAATCCCCTTTCTTAATAAAGTAGCTTTATTATATCAAAAAAAATTTAAAAGTCAACAAAAAAAGAGACATTACTTTGTCTCTTCTTTAGTCTCTTCATCTACTAATTTAATGATAGCAAGTAAGGCTCCATCTCCACGACGTTCACTAAGTTTTAAAATCTGTGTATATCCACCATTACGATTAGAATATAGTGGAGCTAGCTCATTAAATATTTTATTTACAACAGCTTTATCATTATGTAAGAAAGCTAGGGCTCTACGACGACTACCAAGATCTCCCTTCTTACCATAAGTAATCATTTTATCAACAGCTTTTCTAACTTCTTTAGCTCTTGTTTCAGTAGTTGTAATTTGTCCATTCATAATTACTTGTTTAGTAAGAGTTGCTAACATACTTCTTCTGTGCTTATTATCAACGCCTAATTTTCTATATGCCATAAGTTTACCTCCTTAATCATCTTCTCTTAGGTCAAGCCCTAAATCTTTAATTTTATCTAATACTTCTTTTAATGATTTCTTTCCTAAGTTACGGATTTTCATCATATCGTTTTCACTTTTGTTAACTAAGTCTTGCAATGTATGAACTCCTGCTCTTTTTAAGCAGTTATATGCTCTTACTGAGAAGTCTAAATCTTCAATAGATGTTTCTAAGGCTTTAGTTTTAGGATCTTCAGTTTTTTCTATCATCATACCACTTACATTAGAAATATCACTTAATTCAGTAACTAATTTAAAGTGTTCAATTAGAATACGAGCAGCTAGGGCAATAGATTCTTCTGGTTTAATAGATCCATTTGTCCATACTTCCATTACTAATTTGTCATAACTTTCATCTTGTCCAACTCTAGCACTTTCTACTTCATATGATACTCTCTCGATTGGAGAATAAATTGCATCCATAGCGATAAAACCATTTTTCTTATCATCTTCTTTTAAAGCAGAATCTTCACTCTTAACATATCCACGACCATTAGTAACGAGCATTTGCATATTAAGGCTTCCTCCTTTAGCAAGATTAGCGATGACATGGTCTTTATTGATTATTTCAATATCAGCATCTGTTTCAATATCAGCAGCTGTTACTACTCCTTCACCAACTTTTTTAAGAGTAATAATCTTAGTATCTTCTGTATGATTTTTAATAACTATTCCTTTTAAATTAAGGATAATTGTAGTTACATCTTCAATAACTCCATCCATTGTTTGGAATTCATGTAATACTCCATCAATTTTAACAGCACTAATAGCACTACCTGGAAGTGAAGATAACATTACTCTTCTTAAAGCATTTCCTAAAGTTGTACCAAAACCTCTTTCTAATGGTTCTAGTTCAAATTTTCCATAGAAATTATTTTCTACATAATCAGTAATTTTATAAACTGGTTTTTCAAATTCTATCAATTTATTAACCTCCCTTTTATTATCCACGAGGACGCTTTGGTGGACGGCATCCATTATGTGGAATTGGTGTAACATCTGTAATTCCTGTTACTTCAAGACCTGCTGTAGCAAGTGATCTAATTGCTGTTTCTCTTCCTGGTCCTAAACCTTTAACAAAAACTTCTACTTTACGCATTCCCATATCATAAGCTGCTTTTCCTGCTTGTTCTGCAGCCATTCCTGCAGCGAATGGTGTTGATTTCTTACTTCCTTTAAATCCTAGGGCTCCAGCTGATGCCCAACTTATTGTGTTACCATCTTTATCAGTTATAGTAACAATTGTATTATTGAAAGTTGCACCAATATGTACTACACCTTCAGGTACATTCTTTTTAACTTTTCTTTTTCTTGTTTTATAAGCCATAATAACCTCCTAACTATTTCTTCTTGTTAGCTACTACTTTTCCTCTACCCTTACGAGTACGAGCGTTTCTATTTGTTCTTTGACCTCTTACAGGTAATCCTTTTTTATGACGTGTTCCTTCGTATGAATTAATTTCCATTTTAGTTTTAATATTCATACTAACTTCACGACGTAGGTCACCTTCTGTTGGATGTTTATTAATTTCATCTCTTAAGGCAATTAACTCATCTTGAGTTAAATCTCCTGCTTTCTTAGTTGGGTCTACTTTAGCATTTTTACAAATTTTATTTGCTAAACTTCTACCAATACCATAGATATATGTAAGTGATATACATATATGTTTGTCATTTGGAATATCTACACCTTTAATACGTGCCATAACTTCTCCTCCTTATTAACCTTGTACTTGTTTGTGTTTTGGATTTTCACAAATTACTCTGATTTTACCTTTTCTTCTTACTATTTTGCATTTTGGGCAAATTTTCTTAACACTTGCTCTTACTTTCATTTATTATCCCTCCTACTATTTACGATAGGTAATACGCCCACGTGTTAAATCATAAGGTGATAGTTCTAACATAACGGTATCCCCCGGTAAGATGCGAATGTAGTTCATTCGTATTTTACCAGAAACGTGAGCTTCAACAATATGTCCGTTTTCTAGTTTAACTTTGAACTTACCACCTGGTATAATTTCTAGGACTTTACCTTCAACTTCAATAACATCATCTTTAGCCATTAAACATCATCTCCTGTTAATATAATAACTCCTTCATTAGTAATAGCAATTGTATGTTCATAG
The DNA here is from genome assembly GCA_944363755.1 of uncultured Bacilli bacterium. GTDB lineage: Bacteria > Bacillota_I > Bacilli_A > RF39 > UBA660 > Onthousia. The sequence continues at coordinate 11,719 of CALVVC010000001.1, read as the reverse complement.
TGTGCTGATAATGAAGAGTCTTCTGTTTTAACGGTCCAATCATTATCTTCAATATAGATATCTGGACTTCCTAAAGTTAACATTGGTTCAATGGCAATAACCATGCCATCTCTAATTTTAGGTCCTGTTCCTTTAGTACCATAGTTTGGAACGTCTGGGGATTCATGAATACTAGTTCCTACCCCGTGTCCTACTAATTCTTTAACGACACCTAAGTTATGCTCTTTAGCATATTTTTCTATTGCATAACTAATATCGCCGATTCTAGCCCCCACTTTCGCTTGTTTAATACCTTCATATAAAGCTTTTTCTGTATGTTCTAATAGGTATTTTGCATCATCACTAACACTACCTACAGTATAAGTCCAAGCAGAATCTCCATGATAGCCTTTATAACAAGCACCTATATCTATTGATATTATATCTCCATCTTGTAAAACTCTTTCACTAGGAAAGCCATGAACAACTTCATCATTAATACTTATGCAAAGTGTTGAAGGAAATCCTTCATAACCTTTAAATGAGGGAGTCGCTCCTTTACTTCTAATGAATTTTTCGGCAAGAGAATCTAACTCTTTTGTTTTGATACCAGCTTTAATGTAGGGGCGTAAATACTGATGTGTAAGATAGACAATATGTCCAGTTTCTTTTAATAATTCAATTTCTCTTTTACTTTTTAGAGTAATCATTATTTACATCCCCTTTTTTAAAACTGCATCTATCCTCTTAGAAACTTCCTCTACTGAGCCGTTTCCATTGATTACATATAATATACCTTTTTTAGCATAAAAGTCAAGTAATGGTTTAGTTTTTTCTATATACAGATTATATCTATTTTTAAATGAAGTTATGTTATCATCATTTCTCTGATATAATTTTCCTCCACATTTATCACATATTGACTCTTGTTTAGGTTTTTCATTAAGAGAATTTAGATTATAGACACTTCCACAATCTTCACATATTCTTCTTCCTGTTATTCTTTTTTCAAGTATCTCTTCATCTATATTTATCTCTAATACATAGCCTAACTCTTGATTAAGACTTTTTAGTATCTCATCATATTTATAGGCTTGTTCTATATTTCTTGGAAAACCATCTAAGATATAACCATTCTTACAATCATCTTGTGATAAACGTGATTTTAAAAGTTCATAAGTAACTTCATCTTTTACTAAGTATCCACCACTTAAAACTTCAGAAATATATCTACCTAACTCACTATCTTTTTTAGATTCTTCTCTTAAGATATCTCCTGCTGAAATATGTGGTAAGTTATATTTCTTTTCTAAAATAGCACTTTGTGTCCCTTTTCCTGCAGCGGGTGGGGCAATAAAAATTATATTTTTCATCTTCTAGCATAACCCTTCTTATAATTTCTAGAAAGAAGACTTCCTTCTATTTGTTTATAAGTTTCTAGGGCAACTCCTACAACGATAAGTAAACCTGTACCACCAATACTAACACTTGTTGGTAAGCTTGTAACATTAGAAAATATTATTGGTAAGGCAACTATTATTGTTAGGAATACTGAGCCTAGACAAGTAATTCTTGTTAATACTTTAGATAAGTAAGTTTTAGTTTCATTACCTGGTCTTATTCCTGGAATGTAACCTCCACTTTCTTGAAGATTTTTAGCAAAGTCTTCTGGTTTGAAAACCATATAAGTATATACAAATCCAAATAGGAATATAAATATTACATAGATTATAAATCCTACAGGTGTTGTATATGTCAAATAGTTACTAACAAAAAGACTAAAGCTTTCATTATTTATTAAGCTAGCAATAATTCCTGGAATTGCCATTAAGCTTGATGCAAATATCACAGGTACAACCCCAGCGGTATTTACTTTAATTGGTACATATGATGAATTACCACCATATGCTGTTGATTTATTAGCATATTGAATAGGAACTTTTCTCTCTGCCATTTGAACGAAAATTACACCAACGATAATAGCAAAGTAAATTATAGCGAATAGTATGAACTTAACTACTCCTAATGTTATTTGTTGGGCTGTTCCATCAAAAACTACTAATCCTTGGAAAGCATCTATAAACATCTGTGGTAGTGTGGCAATTATACCTGCCATAATGATTAAACTTAAACCATTACCAATACCTTTTCTTGTAATCTGATCTCCTAACCATAGTAGAAATGCTGTTCCTGCTGTTAGTACTACTGATATATATAAGTATTCAGTAGGAGTAGCAGTTCTACCTAGGAACATAAATGAAAAGGCATATCCTTGAATAAGGGCAAAAAGTATTCCCATATATCTTGAATAAGTATTTATTTTTTGTCTACCTACATGACCTTGTTTACTTAATTCTTTAAAATAAGGAATTAGCTCTCCTAATAGTTGCATAACAATCGTTGCTGTAATATAGGGCATTACACCTAAAGCAAAGATTGAAAAGTTTTGTAGGGCTCCTCCACCCATAGTATTAACTAATTCTAGGAAACCAAGATTTTTAGTAATACTTTCAGTTCCTGGTACTTGAATAGTTGTTCCTATTATAAATATTGCTAATGCTACTAAAGTAAAACCAATTCTTTTTAACAAATCTCTATTTGTAGGCTTAAATAATTGCTTCAATAGAGGCATTTTAGATCACCTCGGCTTTACTTCCTGATTCTTCTATTTTTCTTAAAGCACTACTTGAAAATCTATGAGCTTCAATAGTTATTTTCTTTTCAAGTGTACCATTTCCTAATACTTTAATTCCATCTAGTTGTTTTTTAATGATTCCTTTTTCTTTAAGTAATGCTGGTGTAACAACATCGCCATCATTAAAGACATTTAAATCTCCAACATTGATAATAGCATATACTGTTTTAAAATCATGATTACTAAATCCTCTTTTAGGAAGACGTCTATATAGTGGTAATTGTCCACCTTCGAATACTGGTGAAACTCCTCCACCACTACGAGCATTTTGTCCTTTTTGTCCACGTCCTGATGTTTTACCAAGACCTGTTCCAGATCCACGTCCTACTATCTTTTTACGGAAAGTAGCACCTTCATTTTTCTTTAATTCATGTAACTTCATTATCCTAAAATCTCCTCTTTACTTTTACCACGAAGTGCTGCAACTTCTTCTATAGTTTTAATACTCTTAAGACCATTGATAGCAGCATTTGCCATATTAAGTTTAGTTCTAGCTCCAAGAGATTTTGATACAACATCACGAACTCCAGCTAATTCAAGGACAGCTCTTACACTACCTCCAGCAATGATACCAGTACCTTCTTTAGCTGGTTTTAACATTACTCTAGCAGCTCCACTTACTCCTATTACTTCATGAGCAATAGTTCTTCCATCAATTAAATCTATAGTAATCATATTCTTATTAGCATTGCTTATTGCTTTCTTAATAGCATCTGGTACTTCAAAAGCTTTACCTGTACCGATACCAACATGTCCTTTACGATCCCCAACTACAACAACTGCTGAAAAACGACGTTGACGTCCACCTTTAGTAACTTTAACTACGCTTTTAAGTTGAACGACTAGTTCTTCAGTTTGCTTTTCTTTGGCATCGTTTTTTTGTCTTTGCATATTTACCCTCCTTAGAACTCTAGTCCATTTTCACGTGCAGCATCTGCTAATGCTTTAACACGTCCATGATAAAGATATCCACCTCTATCAAATACGACCTTTTTGATACCTACTTCTTTACACTTTTTAGCGATACTAGTACCAACAGCAGTAGCTGCTTCAATATTTCTTTTATTCTTTAAGTTTAATTCTTTATCTCTAGAAGAAGCAGATACTAAAGTAGTAGAACTCTCATCATCAATAACTTGTGCATAGATTGCAGTATTAGATTTAAATACATTTAATCTTGGAATTTCACTTGTTCCACTTAAATGAGTTCTAATTCTAGCATGACGTACTTCTCTCATGCTATTTCTTGACTTTTTATTAATCATATATTTCTCTCCTTCCTACTAGCTTAAGCAGCTTTCTTTCCTTCTTTACGTCTAATATGTTCATCTTTATAACGAATACCTTTACCTTTGTATGGTTCAGGACGACGTACTTTTCTTACGTTGGCAGCAAATTCACCAACTAAGGCTTTATCAATACCTTTAACAGTTATTTCTGTATTAGATTGTGCTTCTACAGTAAGCCCTTCAGGTATAGTCATTTCAACAGGATGAGAATAACCTGCATTAATAGTTAATTTTTTACCACTTACATTGAAACGATATCCAACACCTACTATTTCTAGTCCCTTCTCATATCCTTTAGTTACACCTGTAATCATATTTTGAAGAAGTGCATTCATTGTTCCATGCATTGCTTTTACTGCATCGCTTACTCTAGTTAATGTTATTTCATTATCATTTTGAGTCATGCTAATTCCTTTTAGCATTTTTTGGCTCAAGCTTCCCTTTGGGCCAGTAACTGTTACGATTCCATTTTCTTCTTTAACTGTTACTCCTGTGGGAACTTCAATTTTACGATTTCCAATACGGCTCATTCAAAACACCTCCTTACCAAATATAAGCTAAGACTTCGCCACCAAGTTTATTTTTTCTTGCTTCTTTATCTGTCATAATTCCTTTAGATGTAGAAATGATTGCAATTCCTAGTCCATTTAAAACTCTTGGAACTTCATCATTTTTAGCATATACTCTAAGTCCTGGTTTAGAAATTCTCTTTAAGCCTGTTATTACTCTTTCTTTATTTTCACCATATTTAAGTGTTAGAACAATTGTACCTTGTACATCGTTTTTTTCTAACTTGTAATCTTTAATAAATCCTTCTTCTTTTAAAATTCTTGCAATTTCTAATTTTAATTTTGATGAAGGAACTTTTACTTCTTCATAACGCATAGCATTTGCATTACGAATACGAGTTAACATATCTGCAATTGTATCTGTAACTACAGCCATCTTTTTTCCTCCTTTTCTTACCAGCTTTACCAACTTGATTTTTTAACGCCTGGTATTTGTCCTTTATAAGCCAATTCACGGAAGCAAATACGGCAGATTCCAAATTTACTCATAACTGCATGTGGTCTGCCACAACGTGAACAACGAGTATATTCACGTACTTTGTATTTTGGCTTTCTACTTTGTTTTACAACCATACTTTTTCTTGCCATCTTTTACCCTCCATTACTTTCTAAAAGGAAGTCCTAAACCTTTTAATAGGTCATATGCTTCTTCATTAGTTTTAGCAGTTGTAACGAATATAATATCCATACCACGTACTTTAACTATTTCATCATAGTTTATTTCACTGAAGATTAATTGTTCTTTTATACCTAAAGTATAATTACCACGACCATCGAAAGATTTTGGATTAATTCCTCTAAAATCACGAACTTGTGGAAGTGAGATAGATATTAGTTTATCAACAAAGTTATACATATTATCACTTCTAAGTGTTACCTTACAACCTATCTTTTGTCCTTCTCTTATTTTGAAACCAGCGATAGATTTTTTAGCTTTTGTAACTACTGGTTTTTGTCCTGAGATTTTTTCAAGGTCAGAAGTTGCTGCATCTAATAGTTTAGAGTTTGTAGTAGCATCTCCAACACCCATATTGATAACAACTTTTTCTAGTTTTGGTACTTCCATTACTGTCTTATAACCATATTTACTCATAAGAGCTGGAACTACTTCTTTAGTATATTTTTCTTTTAATGTCATTTTGTTACCTCCTTCCACTAATCTAGTACTTCTTTTGATTTAGTACTTATTCTTACTTTTTTTCCATTTTTGTCTGTTGTATGAGCAATTCTTGTACCTTTTTTAGTCTTAGGATCAATTATCATAACATTTGATGCATTGATAGGAGCTTCTATTTCTAGAATTCCACCTGAATTATTTCCTGTAGGTTTTTGATGTTTTTTAACAATATGTACTCCTTCTACAATAACTTTATTTTCATTTTTAAGTGTTCTGATTATTTTTCCTTCTTTTCCTTTATCGGCACCGCTTATAACAACGACTTTATCTCCAACTTTTAACTTCATAACTTTCCTCCTTATAGTACTTCTTTCGCAAGACTTACTATCTTCATATAGTCTTTATCACGAAGTTCACGTGCTACTGGACCAAAGACACGAGTTCCGACTGGACTTTTATCATCTCTAATGATTACGCATGCATTATCATCAAATTTGATATAACTACCATCTTCACGTCTTACTCCTCTTTTACTTCTAACAATTACAGCTTTTACAACTTTACCTTTAGGAAGTGGTGAATTTGGTATAGCATTTTTAACGGTTCCAACAACTACATCTCCGATATTTCCAGTTTTAACATGACTTCCTCCTAGCACTCTGATTACTAATAATTCACGTGCTCCTGAGTTGTCTGCAACTTTTAATCTACTTTCTTGTTGTAACATAGATTATCCTCCTTTACCTTAAGAGTTATAGAATAACTGCTTCTTTTACGATTTCTTTTAAGTAGAAATGTTTAGTCTTAGAAATTGGTTTTGTTTCAACTATTCTAACTACATCTCCTACTTTAGCTTTATTTGTTTCATCATGTACACTGTATTTCTTAGATGATTTAACTCTTTTGTGATATTTTGGGTGCATTTTATGTGTTTCAACTAAAACTGTAATAGTTTTATTGTTTTTAGTACTAACAACTTTACCAACTAATTCATGTGTCATTTTCTTTTCCATAACTTACCTCCTAATCAACCTTTTCTTCTTTCTCACGTTCTTTTAAAACGGTTTTAAGTCTTGCTACTTGGTGTCTTAACTCTCTTAGTCTAGAAGGTTTTTCTAAGTTACCCATTGCGCCACTAAATCTTAAGTTGAATAACTCTTCTTTTGATTCTTTTAGTTTAGCATTGATTTCTTCATTTGATAATTCTCTAATTTCATTAACCTTCATTTTCGACACCTCCTTCTTTCTTTACAAATTTGCAAGTGATTGGTAATTTATGGCTTGCTAGTCTTAATGCTTCACGAGCAACTTCTTCAGAAACACCTGCTACTTCAAACATGATTTTTCCTTCTTTAACTACTGCTACCCATTCTTCAACATTACCTTTACCTTTACCTTGACGAGTACCGATAGGTTTTTTAGTTAGTGGCATATGTGGGAATATGTTTATCCATACCTTTCCACCACGTTTCATATAACGAGTCATGGCTACACGTGCTGCTTCGATTTGATTTGCTGTAATCCATGCTCCTTCTTTAGCTTGTAATCCATACTCTCCAAAGTGTAATTCGCGATTACCTCTAGATTTGCCTTCGTAAGGTAATCTGTGAACACGACGATATTTAGTTCTTGATGGTATTAACACTTTAATTACCTCCTTTAGCTTTACTATCTTTACTAGATTTTCTATCTTTGTTTGTCTTTACATTTAAAGTATCATTACTTGCATTATTTTTTGATAGAATTTCACCTTTGTAAATCCATACTTTTACACCAATTTTACCATATGTTGTATCTGCTTCACTTGTGGCATAATCAACATCTGCTCTTAGTGTATGTAGTGGGATAGTTCCTTCTGTATATCCTTCACTACGAGCCATATCAGCACCACCTAAACGTCCTGATACTTTTGTTTTGATACCTTTAGCACCTGCTTTCATAGCATTTCTTATTGCACGTTTTTGAGCCATTCTAAATGATGCTCTATTTGTAATTTGACTTGCAATTGAATCTGCAACTAACTGTGCATTAAGATCAGCTTTTTTGATATCAACGATTGTAATTTGAATATTTTCTCCAACGACTTTTGATAATTCATCCTTAAGTTTTGTTATTTCTTCTCCACCACGACCGATGATAACACCTGGACGAGATGTATGGATAGAAACTTCACATTTCTTTGGAGTTCTTTCTATTTCAACTTTGGCAATTCCAGCATTTTTAAGTTTTTTGTCAAGATATTCTCTAATTTTGATATCATTTAATAAGACGCTAGATACTTCACTTTTAGGAGCATACCATTTAGCTTCCCAAGTCTTATTGATGCCAAGTCTTAGTCCGTTTGGATTAACTTTTTGTCCCATTATAGTTCCTCCTTATTATTTTGTAGCTTCAGCCACTGTTATTACGATGTGACTTGTTCTTTTATCTTTATGTCCGATGCGGCCACGTGAATCGAATAATACTCTTTTCATTACTGGACCAGCATCTACACGTGCTTCCTTTACATATAAATTGTTAGCATCCATACCATTATTGTTAACGGCATTTGCTACTGCTGAATTTAAGACTTTTTTAGTAAGGATAGCCGCTTTTTTATTTGTGTTTTCTAATATTGCTAGAGCATCACTTACTTTTTTGCCACGGATAGTATCGATTACTAAACGAGCTTTAATAGGTGATATTCTTTGCATTTTAGCGATTGCTTTTGCTTCCATTTTCTAACTCCTCCTAGTTTTATTATTTTTTGTCAGAGCCATGTCCACCATTTTTACGAGTTAAAGCAAATTCTCCTAATTTGTGTCCAACCATGTCTTCAGTAACATAAACGGGGATAAATTCTTTACCGTTATGAACTGCAAAGGTATGACCAATAAATTCAGGAAAGATAGTAGAACGGCGTGACCAAGTTTTAATTACTTCTTTTTTTCCAGTTTCATTTAATTTTTGAACCTTTTTTAATAGTCTTTCAAAAACATAAGGTCCTTTCTTTAAACTTCTAGCCATATTTTATCCTCCTATTTACTATTACGACGACGTACAATAAATTTGTCAGTCTTTTTATTATTTCTTGTTTTATATCCAAGAGCAGGTTTACCCCATGGAGTAAGAGGTGCCTTACGTCCAACTGGAGCACGTCCTTCACCACCACCGTGTGGATGGTCATTAGGGTTCATAACAGAACCACGAACTGTAGGGCGAATTCCCATATGACGTTTACGTCCTGCTTTACCAAGTTTAACAAGGCTTGCATCTTCGTTTCCTACAACACCAACTGTAGCCATACAAGTTCCTAGTACTTTTCTTTGTTCTCCACTTGATAATCTAATCATTACATATTTTCCTTCACGACCAAGGATTTGAGCAGATGTTCCAGCACTTCTTGCAAGAGCTGCTCCTTTACCTGGGCGAAGTTCAATGTTATGAATAACTGTACCTACTGGAATATTCATAATAGGAAGAGCATTTCCTACTTTAATATCTACGTTTTCACCACTTATTACTTTGTCTCCTACTTTTAAATTTTTAGGAGCGATGATATATCTTTTCTCACCATCCATATAGTTAATTAATGCAATATTTGCTGTTCTATTTGGATCGTATTCTATGCTTGCTACAACACCAGCGATATCTTTTTTATCTCTTTTAAAATCGATAAGACGATATTTTCTTTTAACGCCACCACCTTGATGACGAACTGTTATTTTTCCTTGATTGTTACGACCAGAGTTTTTCTTAAGTGTTACTGTTAAGCTTTTCTCTGGAGTAGATTTAGTAATCTCTTCATTTGTTAGAGTACTCATTCCTCTACGTCCTGGTGTAGTAGGTTTATAATTTCTTATTGCCATATTTTAGTTCCTCCTTCTAACCAAGATCAATTTGTTCACCATCAGCTAGAGTTACAATAGCTTTCTTATATCTATTTGTAAGTCCAGTATAGCGACCAACTCTTCTTTTTTTAGGTTTAACATTTAATGTTCTTATTTGTTTTACATGTACTTTAAAGATTTTTTCAATAGCTTGTTTAATTTCTATTTTATTAGCTTTAGAAGAAACCTTAAATACATATTGATTTTTCTCTCCTAGAGCACCACTTTTTTCTGTGATAACTGGAGCTTTAATTATTTCTAAGTATTTAGTATCCATTATTTAAGAGCCTCCTCTATCTTTTTAATAGCTTCGCTTGTAAAGACTACAACATCAGAGTTAACTAAGTCTAAAACATTTAATTCATTAGCTGATATTAATGCTACATTTGGAATATTTCTAGATGCTAATATTACATTTTCTGTAAAGTCTTCTACTACAAATAGTACTTTCTTATCATTTATTTTAAATGTATTTAGTAATGAAATCATTTCTTTTGTCTTTGGAGTTTCAAAAACCAACTCTTCTACAACAATTGCTTCATTATCATTAAACTTATGACTTAAAGCACTCTTTAATGCTAATCTTCTTTCTTTACGATTTTGTTTTTTACTGTAATCTCTTGGTACTGGAGTTCCAAAACGTCCTCCACCTACCCATTGTACAGCACGAATTGAACCTTGACGTGCATGTCCAGTTCCTTTTTGTCTCCAAGGTTTACGTCCTCCACCACTAACTTCTGAACGGTTTTTAGTAGAGTGTGTTCCTTGTCTTAATGATGCTCTTGCTAAGATAATTGCATCATATAATACTTTATCATTTGGGGTAATAGAAAATATTTCTTCATTTAATTTTAAATCATTTGCTTTTTCACCTTTAAGATTTAAAAGATTTATCTTTTTCATACTTTTTTCCTCCTTTCACTACACAATATTTAAATTCAATTATAGGTAGTGATGATTATTCGTTTGTAGTCTCTGTAGACTCAGTAGATGCACTAGCTTCCTCTACTACTTCTTCAGTATCAGTATTTTCTTCTACTTCAGTAGTAACCTCAGCTTCTTTCATTTCTTCATAAGTGATTAAGTCTTTTGCAGGATTTTTCTTACCTGGTTTTTTAACTGCTGTTTTAATAACAACTAAGCTTTCTTTTGGTCCAGGTACATTACCTTTAATTAAAATTACATTATTTTCTAAGTCTACTGCTACTATTTCTAGATTTTGAACAGTAGCATTTACATTACCCATTTGTCCTGGTAATTTCTTACCTTTTAATACGTGCATTGGTCTCATTGTTCCTAAAGAACCAACTCCACGATGATATTGTGAACCATGTCCCATAGGTCCACGACTCTGATTGTGACGTTTGATTACACCTTGGAAACCTTTTCCTTTGCTTACTCCACTAACGTCTACAATTTCGCCAGCTTCAAATATGCTAGCATCTAATACTTGTCCTAAAGTGTAATCAGCTACATTTACGCCTTTTATTTCTCTTAAGAAGCGCTTAGGTTCAGTATTAGCTTTACTAGTATGACCCATTTTAGGTTTGTTGCTTATTTTTTCTCTAACTGTTTCATAACCTAATTGAATAGCTTCATAACCATCTGTTTCGTTAGTTTTGATTTGTGTAACAACATTAGGTTCAACTTCTACAACAGTTACAGGAATAAGTTTACCTTCAGTAGTGAATACTTGAGTCATTCCTTTTTTTCTACCTAAGATTCCTTTCATTTTTAACTCCTCCTATTTTAGATTGTTTTGATTTTAATATCGACACCACTTGGTAAATCAAGATGAGCTAGAGCATCAATCGTTTCTTTACTAGGGCTTTTAATGTCAATTAATCTTTTGTGTGTTCTTCTTTCGAATTGTTCACGACTATCTTTATATTTGTGAACAGCTCTTAAAATTGTGAATTTTTCAATTTCAGTTGGTAGAGGTACAGGTCCTACTATATCTCCTCCAGTTCTTTTAATTGTTTCAACAATTTTAGTTACAGCATTATCAAGAATTCTATGATCATATGCTTTTAACTTAATACGAATCTTTTGTGTTGACACTATTTACGTCCTCCCTTCGCCTATATCTAGTATAGACTTGCTCCGTGTGAATAACCCGATAGCTGATTAACAACTTAACCTGGCGTATCGACAACCTCCCACATCTAAGCAGTCACACGTAATTAATATTATCATAGAAA